>NZ_JBJZOJ010000017.1:0-123799 GCF_047200655.1 Streptomyces sp. MS06 | reverse complement strand
TACCCCGGCCACCACGCGCGCCGTGATCTCGATGCCGCTGACGGTGGCCAGACATGCATCGCTACTGGAGTCGGTGGTGGCACGCCCCACGAGAGCGCCCTGCCCCGCCAGCGAAACACGTGAAATGCCCAGGTCAGCCATGTCAGAGCACCCTCACCGTCAGGGCCATCTCGCCGGGCGAGTACGGCAGCGACATGGCCTCCACCGCGCAGAGCGCATCGGTGAGGCCAGCGCCCGTCACGGACACGAGGTCGCCGATCACAAGCCCAGGGTGCGGCACCATCGTCACGTCGAGCTTGCGGTACGCCTGGCGGCGCAGCGCCGCCAGCTTCGTCGATGCCGCTGCCCTGCACTGCGCGACCGTCGACATGAGCGGCGACTCGAACTGGTACGGCACCGGCAGTGGGTTGAAGGGGCCGCCCGTCCGGTACGGCGACGTGCCGACAGCGTCGTAGGCGACGCCCTGAATCTGCGTGCCGTCGCTGTCCTCGCCCTGCGCGACGACCACGTTGAACGCACCTGCGCGGGATGACCCGCCGCGCCACTCCACGACGGTGCCCCCCACACCGTCGGTCAGCGACAGCACCGGATCCCCATCGTCGGACAGGGGCTCCACGAGCAGGTACCCGTCCTCGGTGACCCGAGCAGATGCCGGCCACGCTGAGAGCACCTCGGCCAAAGCCCCTAGACGGTCGGTGTCCCACTGCATGCCGAGCGGCACGGCCCGGTCGGCGAGGGTGCCGTCGACAGTGACGGTGAGCGCCGGCTCGACGAGCGCGCGCACCGTGCTCACGAGGGTCCCTGACGGCTGGAAGGGCGCGACGAATTTCGCTTCGTCGATGAGGCTGAGCAGGCCGTCGGCGGTCACGGTGACCGTTTCGCCATCGGTCCGCGAGTCGGTAATCACGAACGATCCGCGGTTGATCCACTCAGTGTGTCCGCCGCGCAGCTCAACACCGGAGTCGATGCGCAGCCGCTGGCCGTAGGCGGCGAGAGGGTGGTCGACGGTGCGGGGATCCCAGTCGGTGCTGCGGTCCCGTCGGGGCACCGTGAGGGTGATCCTCTCCGGCACGGAGTCCGATCGGTCCCGGGTCTCGCCTCCGCCCGAGATGGGGATGTCCGCGGCGAGGAGTTCGTCGCCGAGCCAGGACTCGGCGCGCATGCTCATGGTGTAGCCGGCGAGGACGATGGCCTGCGCCTCGGTCGACATGTCCAGCACGTCAGCTCCCGAAGTCGTAGATCGCGATGTCCAGGAGCGTGCCGGGGAAGGCGTCGGCGATGTCCTGCAGGGTGTCGAAGTTGTCGGCGATGTCCTGCAGGGTGAAGCCCGACGCCTCCAGTACGTCCGACCATGCCTCGGTCTCGGCGATTTCCAGGTCCCATTCGCGGTACGGGATGTACCAGGCGCGCCGCTCGTCGTCGGAGATCAGCGCGAGATGTCCGTCGACTCCCGCCAGGCTGGTGCTGGCCCGCACGAGGATGGTGCCCTCGGTTGCGTTGTCGAGGACGTCCTGGAGGGCGTCGCCGTCAGCGGTGGTCTCGGTGGAGACCATGACGGTGGCCTGCGGCGCCGATCGGGCCTTGCCCACGACGACGAGGCGGCCGTTGATGTTGAATACGGACGCGTCCCGGGTGCGTTTCTTCGAGGGCCAGTCCTTGATGGTGGCGTGGGCGCCGACACCGCGGACGGCGTCGGAGATGACGTCGGTGGTGACGGTGTCCGTGAACGTCGACGAGTAGATGTTCCAGGTCAGGCCGTTCACGTCGGTGAGCACCGCGAGGTACTCGTAGGGCACGCCGAACGGCTGCTCCGCGTCGATGCGTAGCAGGGCGTCTTGCCCGGTGACATCGACGTCGGTCGCCGCGCGTACCGCAGTCAGAGTGGAGCCGACCTGCCGGTAGTAGGTGACGGTGACGATGTCGTCCGCGGCCAGGCCCGTCGCCGTGACCAGAGTCCGCGGCGGGAACACCGTCTGCTGGGCGCCCTCCACATCGGCAGACGCCTCCCGGATGCGGAGCACGCCGGCCACTCCGGTGGAGGCGGCGGCGAGCGTCGCCGACACGGTCGGGGCCTGCGTGTCGGCGCCGGACGACACCGTGGTGGAGGCGACCGCCAGGCGGCCCGCGTACCCGGTCGACAGGGAGTCGTCAGCCTGCTCAGTGACGGTGCCGTAGGTGATGCCGGTCGCGGCGATGGCCTCGCTCGTCATGGACGCGGTGGACGTGTGCACGGCGTAGGCGAGGAGCGCGAAGTCCCCGGCCGCCCAGGTGAGGGCGTCCGCCGCGGCGGCGGAGAGGCTGGTGTCGCTGCTGGTGTCCTCGCCGGTACTGACGGCCCACCGCCAGCCGGTGCCCGCGCTGCGGTCCAGGACGTGGATGCGGCCGGCGATGAGGGAGCCCGTGGACCCCGAGGTGATCGACGTGGTCGGTGTGCTGTCGCCGCCCGTCGCCACCCGCACGAACCAGGTCAGCCGCCGCGGGCCCGCCCCCGCACCGAAGGTCCCGCCGCCGCCGACCGTTGAGCTGACGAGCATCCAGCCGGACGGGGTGGCCGGTGTCGGGTCGTCGGTGTGCCCGGACAGCACCGTCAGCACGAGCAGCTGATCGGCCGTCGGCGACGACGGGTACGCGGGTGTGATGGTGTCGGCGTCCTCGGCGAGCGCGCCCGGCGCGCTGTAGGAGATCGTCACCGCAGCGCCGCCTTCCCTGTCCGGGCCTGCCGGGCCTGCCGCTGCTCGGAGTCACGGATTTTCGGTGTGACTTGCACATCGATCAGCCCGCGGAGGGCCGGGTCGTTGTAGTTGACGTGCACGTCGAACTCCGCAGCCGCGGGTGGCGCCCCAACAGGTGCTGCGCTGGCGTAGGTGCGGGCGGGCGTTCCACGGCCGAGCGGCATCCGCGCTCCGCTCATCCCCCACCGGTTCAGGGCGTCGACGGCGCCCTTGCTGCCGAGCCCGGACATCTGCCCGAGTGCCCGCACTGTCTCCGGCACCAGCACGCCTTCGCCCTTGGAGGCGAGGATGAGTTCCGTGTCGCGGCGGGGCGCGTAGCCGGGAATGTAGAGGCCGCGGGCGGCGTGCCCCACGATGCCGCCCGTGGACATCAGGCCCGCGTTCGTCAGCCGCTTCTCCATGTTGGCGGCCACGTGCACCGTGAGGCTCTTGCCGTGCATGCGGTTGATCTGGTCCTGCAGATTACTCAGGGCTCGCCGTGCGTCCCCCGTCGGTGCCGTGATCGTGATCTTCTTGCCGCCGGGCAGGATCTTCACCTGGTAGCCGGCGGCCCGCAGGTCCTTGATCGCCGATTTGGTGGGCGCCTTGATGGTGATGGATTTCCCCGCGGGGAGGTCCAGCACCGACCGGTACAGATCCTCGACTTCCTGGGTGGCCTTTACCGTGCCCGGTGCGGTGACCTTGGTGGCTTCGCTCTCCGGCAGCCGCGCGTAGGCCTCGGTCAGCGCGTCGATCTGCTTCTGCGTGAACCCGGCCTGCTTCATCGTCCTCTTCAGGGCGTCGATGTCCTTGGCGAGGACGGCATTACCGGCTGCGACGCTGTTTTTCTGCTCGGATACGGCTTGGGCGTGCTCCATGGCGGCCTTCGCCGCGTCCAGGAACGCCGACTTGACCTGGCGGCCCTTCTCCGACGTGTCCTTGAGGGAGTGCCCGTTGTCCTTGACCGTCTTCGTCAGGTCGTGCAGCGACTGCTGGAAGCTGATGCTCTTCTCGGCAGCGCTGATGTTCACGCCGTTCAGGCCCTTGAGCGAGTCGGTCAGCTTCTCGGCCGCCGACCGCTGGTCCTGCATCTCCGCCTTGGTCTTGGCGATCTCCGTGGCCAGGTCACCCTGCGAGCCCGCCGCCAGCTTGCTCTGCGCATCGCTGGACGCGAGCGCGTCCGTGTACTGCGGCAGCAAGGTGAGGAACTTCTCCGTCGACGTGCCACCCGCATTCGCGGCCTTCGCGAACTCCCGGAAGTTTGCCGCCGCCTCGTCGGTGTGACCGCTGGACACGAGCTGCGCCAACGACTGGTCGATCGCGTCGAGCTTGTCGTGCGCCTCGTCCAGGGGGATCTGCGCCTCCGCCAACCCCTTCGTCAGGTTGAGGGTGAGCGAGTTGACGACGTCGGTGGCGCGCGCCCCGCCTGACGGGTGCGCGACGCGCTGGATAGCTTCGCTGAGTCCGCCCAGGTCATCGCCGAACTTGCTGGCCATCTCGCCGGAGACTTTGCCCTTCTGCGCGAAATCGACCATCGAGTTGGTCAGCTTCGACACGTCCGGGGGCGCGCCCTTGAACTGATCGCGGATCTTCTGCACGGCGTAGGAAACGGCGAGGACACCGGCGACTATCGCGCCAGTCTTGCCGAGCAGGCCCATGGCGGAGCGCGTGCGGCCGGCCGTGACGCCGAGCGCGGCGAGTTCCCGCTTCACCGTCATGATGCGCGGCAGGAGCAGCAGTAGACCTGCACCCGCCAAGCCGAGCGCGCCGACGAAACCCATGGTGAGCGTGGCGGCGGACTGCAGCTCAGGCGGCAGACCGTTGTACGCGTTCACCAACTTCGTGACCCACTGCACCATGTCCCGCAGCACTCCGTTGGCGGCGGTCCCGGACTGGATGAGCGCCGTCTCCAGCGCCGACTTCATCAGCTCGAAATCGCCGATGAGGTTGTCCATCTGAGTGGCTGCCGTGCGCATGGCGTAGCCCTGGTCGTTGACCTTCTTCGTGTACTCGTCGACGCCTTTCGCGCCCAGCTGGTACAGGATGCTCGCGCCACGCACAGCATCCGAACCGAAGATCACACCGAAGGCCGCGTTGCGCGCTTCCGGCGTCAGGTTCTTGAATGACTTCTGCAGGCGCCCCGCGAGCTCCGACAGGCCCACGAACTTGCCCTGCGAGTCGTAGGCAGAGAAGCCCAACTGGTCCATCGTGGCCTGGGCTTCCTTGGACTGCGGGGTCAGCCGCTGCAGCATCACCTTCAGCGAGGTGCCCGCGTCCGAGCCGACCAGGGCATGGTCGGCGAAGGCCGCGACTGCACCAGCGGTCTCCTCCAGCGACAGCCCGGTCTGGTGAGCGACCAGACCTCCCTGCTTGATTGCCAGCCCCATCTGGTGCACGTTCGTGGCGGACTTGTTCGCACCGGCGGCGAGCACGTCTGCCACGTGGCTCATGTCCTTGCCGGACAGCCCGAACGTGTTCATCGCCTGCGCCGATGTGATTGCGGCTTCCGTCAGATCTAGCTGACCGGCCGCCGCCAGCGCGAGCGCACCGGTGAGGCCACCACCGACGATGTCCGCGGTCTTGATGCCCGCCCGAGCGAGTTCCGCCTCGGCATCGGCGGCCTGGGTGGCGGAGTACTGCGTGGTGCGGCCCGCCTCCAGCGCAGCGTCCCGCAGCTTCTGCAGCTCCGCTCCAGACGCACCCGACACAGCCTTGACCGCGCTCATCGACTTCTCGAAGCGGGCCGCAGCCCCGGCCGCCAGACCGAACGCCGCGATCAGCGCCAGGCTCCCGGTGCGGGTCGCCTTCAAGGCGGTGCGCTGGTTGGTCGCGATGCGGTTCATCGTGGCCGCGGTCCGCCGAGACGCGCTGTTCATGCTGTTGCGGATGCTCGCCGACGTCCGCGATGCGGTCCGGGCCGCGTTCCGCATCCCCGCGTTGAAGCCGGTCGTGACCGCCCCGAGGCGCACCAGGACTGTGCGGTCAGTCATGCCTCACCCCCGGGTGACGTGGACGTGCAGGCCCCGCATATCGCCGCCGGCCGATTCGAATTGGGCGACTGTGCTGGCCGCGGCGGCGCAGGCGTGGCAGCGGACGACGGCCGCATGCCATCTGCCCTCATGCGCAGGATCGGTGGCCTCGCTCCATGGCTGGCCGCAGTCCGCGCAGGTGTCCGCCTCCACCTCGGCCAGGGTGAGCGCCCAGGCTCTGTCGTCGTCCAGCCACAGCGGCTCCCCCGGGCCCGGCCACGGCCGGCCCAGGAAGATGGACCGGGGCACTCCCCAGGCGCGCGCGGTCTCTACTTCCCGCCGGTGTGGGAGGCGAGGATCGCGGAGGCGGCCAGCGAGAAAGGGACGCTCGTGGCCTCCCCGTTCACCGACCAGGCGGCCCCGATCAGCTCGTCTCGCTGGCCGTTGTTGAGCTGCTCGAACAGCTCGTCCACCTGTTCCTGCGACATGACCGGGTCGACAGAGGATGCAGCGACCAGCGCGGGCGCCAGCGTGTCGGCGTCCCACGCCTGGTCCTCGGCCTCGCTGGGGTGCTGTGCCACGAGGTCGGACCATGCCTTCGCGCCGAGGGCGCGGAACGTGAACTCGATCTCCGCCTCGCGCATCTTCTCGCGCGCAGCGCTGATCTTCTTGGCGAGTTCCACGCCCGGGTGCTGCTCGGCGATGCTGTTCGGCTTCCACTCCGACACTGCCGCCAGCTGCGCCTCCAGCCGCTCCACCTCGGCGGCCACATCCCCGGCCAGGCAGATCCGCACCGTGTGCTCCCGCGGGCGCGCCTTCTTGAGGATGTCGTTGATGTCGGGCATCAGGCGACCACCGCGGACGTGTTCGGCTCCGCGCGCAGCTTCATCACGCTGGTGAACTTCGCGACCTCGTTCGGGGCCGGCGGGATCGTGTTCCGCTCGCCGCACTCGACCGGGTACACCTCGACGTCCTGAGACGACGCCCACGCGGTGTCGTAGGCGAGGATGCGGCGCACGACCAGGTAGCCCTGCGTCTGGTAGGTGAGCGTCGTCCACGGCAGGTCCGTGGACGCGTCGTCGCCCCGCTTGAACGTGACCTCGGGGCTGTAGCTGCGCCGACCCGCGCGCATGGTCGTGAACGTGGACGCGAGCGAGCTGTTGTCGACGTCGGCGGTCTCCGCGGGGATGCTGAGACCATCGGGGGTGATCCGCTCGGTGAAGTCGCTGCCGGCGTCGAGTTCGGCGACGGTCGGCGCGGAGATGTCGGCGATCGAGGTGACCCAGTACACCCGGGTCTTACCGTCGTTGATCACGTCAGCCATGACGTGGCCTCCCTAGGGGCATGAAAAAAGCCCCGTCAGGCGGGGCGAGCACGGACTGGGATGTGGGTCAGATACGCAGGGCCGCGACGGTCACGCTGGTGACGTCGCTGTAGGTGATGGACGCAAGCCCCGAGTCGGAGGCGTCCGCGAACGGCGTCGGCGGGACGGGGATCATCTGCTCGCCGGACGCGCCCACCGTCACAGTAAGGTCCGGATTGGCGACGCTGCCGTAGTAGTTGCCGGGCGTGGGCAGGGTCACGGTGATCGACGCACCGCCGCCGTTGATGACGTGTACGAAGGTGGTCTTGCCGGGCTTGACCTTGTCGCCACCCGCGGACGCAGCTGCATAGGTCGGGTCGAGCCCGTCGGCGACGATCGCCTGAATGGAAAGCGTGGCCACGAGGAGCCTCCTAGCTGACGGATCGGATCATGTACTGGATGGGGGCGAACCACGTCGGCGGGCTCACGTCGTCATCGCGGATCGCGGGAGGCCCACCCAACTCCTCCGGCCGGAAGCTCATGCGGCCAGCCACGGTGAGCGGCGCGTACAGGGCGGTACGGACCTTGTCGGCCACCCAGAGACAGCGCTCCTGATCCGGGCCAATCGCAGTGACCTGCATCAGCCCGTCAAAGCTCGAGCGCACGTCCGCCAGCGACTCCGACACCGACCGGCCCGGCGACATGTGCACCACCGCATACATGCAGTCCTCCGGCAGCGGGTCAGGAGCTACACCCAGACCGACCGTGAGCCCCTCGCCCTCCAGGGCAGCCACCACCGCATCCCGGTGCGGCAGAACAGCCGGGGCCGCCATCACAGCACCCGGCGGCCCACCGCAGCCGCGATCTGCTCCTCGAATCTGGGCGCCTCAGCAGTGATCGCGCGAGCCCCGTCCATGTGCGGCGGGTTCTTCGACGACCCGTACTCCAGCAAGTTGCCGAGCGCGCCCTGCGGGCGGCCCTTGTCGGGCCCGATTTCGGCAATCGCTCCGCCCGTGAAGTGTCGCATGTCGTAGGAGATCGACGCCGGGTACAGGCGGGCGTGCCGGCCCGCGGAGGCTGCCGCGTTGGCCCGCCAGTCTCGCTTGACGTTGACCGCGCCGCGCTCCACCACTGCACGAACCCGCACCTGCACCTGGGGGCCCGCCCGGTACAGGTCCCGAGACAGGCGCTGCACCTGGCTCACATCCACGGTCATGACCGCTCCTCTGCGATGATCCGCCACGCCGTGGCCGTAGCGCTGTACTGAACGCTCTGCACCCACAACCGCAGGCCAGCCAGCCGCACATCCGGTGACGCCGTCACGTCGACTACATCCCCGGCGCGGGGCCTCTCCCCCGTCGACGGCAGCGCCGTCGACCACGGGATCGTCACCCGGTATTGCCGCAGCCGCAGCTCCTCCTCGCCGGCCTGCACCTGGCTGACCGCCAACTGCGCCGGTTTCACCCGGGCCGTGCCCTCGTAGAAAACGACCGCGGGCCCGCCGGGCACCGTCTGTCCGGTGTCCCGGTCGAAAATGTCCGAGCCCGGCCGGTACATGCTGATCGTGTCGACCATCAGTGCTTCAGCCTCACGCCGGCCCGCAGACAGCGCTGCGTCGAGCGCGGTCACGACGGCGCCACCGAGAACGCGGGCCGCCTGTACGGCCGCAGATCTGACTTGTGGCCTGGGGTGAGAGCGGCGTTGCCGATGGTCTCCGACGCGAACGTGCGCGCGTAGTCGTCGATCGAGATGCTGCGCAGGTTCTCCGGGTTGGACAGGTTCATCGACGCCAGATCCAAGACGACGTCGACGATGTCGTCCGGGATCTCCGCGTACCCGTGCGAGTAGGTGAGCCGCACCTTCGGCGCCCACACGCCCTGCTGCTGCCGCCACGGCCAGCCCATCGTCCGCGTCGGCGCATACCAGGGGTAGCCGCGCGTCAGCTCGTTGCCAAGCCGGGTGAAGTCCCGGTTCTCGGTGAGCGTGGTCTCCACGCTTCCCGGGACGCTGATCTCCACCACGGTCAGCGTGTGCGTGCCATCGACGACCAGCGGGCGCTGCGGCACCGCCAGCACCCGCTCCCCGCCCGGCACCTCGATCGTGTCGTCAGCAACGAGGCTGATGTCCTGCCCGAGGTAGCGCCGCACCCGAGCCGACGCCCGTCGCAGCGCCAGATCGGCCTGCGTCGACGACAGCGAGCCAGCATCGAGCCGCATGGCAGCCTCAAGGTCGGCCACCGTCGCCAGCGAGGAAAGAGCCACGGCGACCGCCCCCTCCTCAGTCCTCGACGAGTTTGCTCAGGTCACGGACCAGCGTGGAACGCGGCTTGTCCCGCTCCTCCTCGGCCGCGAGCGCCTCAGCGGCACGCTCCGGGTCGTCACCGACCCAGGCGAGCACCTCGGCGGCCGTGGAAGCGTCCGCCAGCGAGGCAGGCGCACCGTCACCCTTGCCGCCATCGGCGGGCTCCTTCGGCTCGTCGAGCCGTTCGACCTTCTTCGGGGCGCGCTCCAGCAGCATCGCCGCCAGCTCGCCCGACACCTCTTGATCCTTCGCCAGGCGCACGGACTTGTGCCCGTGGAACACCTTGACGTTCTCGATGACGCGGACGCGCACGAGATCCTCCCTCTGGAAGGCCCCACCCGACCCGGGGCCGGGTGGGGCGTGCGGTCAGTTCGCGGAGTGCTCCAGCATCACCGCGCGCTTGAACAGGGCGCTGTCGCCGTTCGCCAGCGAGTCCGACGGGACGCCGTAGTCACCCACCCACGACCAGGTCGTCGACACGTTCTGCTGGTAGCGGTCCTGCGGCGGACGGACGATCCTCGCGACGTCCACACCCGGGGACACGTTGATCATCGAGATCTCGGGGACGTCGGAAACGCCGGTCTCCCCCAGCAGCGACGCCGGGTTGTCGAACGGGGCGGCGATCAGCGCACCCGACCCCATAACGATCGGGCGGTGCACGGTCGTCGACAGGTCGCTGTACCCCGTGTCCGAGGTCGTCAGGTAGGGCACGACCTCGTTGCGGACCCACACGATCCCGCCGAACACGCCGATCGCCAGGTCCCGGTAGGTCTGCGAGTCCGCGCGCCCGCGGTACAGGTTCTGGAACTCGGTGTCCTCGAACAGCTGGCTCTCGGTGACCGAGTCGATGTGGGCGACGTAGTTGCTGCCCTCGGCCGCCGGGACGTGCATGCGGCGCAGTCGGGCCACCGCGGCACGGAAGTCCGAGAAGGTGATCAGGTCGCCGGCCGCCAAGTTGTAGGCGGTGTCGTTCGACGTGCCCGCCCGCACCGAGTAGGGGGCCTGAGCGGAGATGACCGAGTCGCCGACGACGTCGACACGGGCCGTGCCCAGGGTGAGGACCCGGGTCGAGGTGTTGACGCCGGTCACCGTGTTCGCCACACCGTCGACGGTCACCGTGAGCGGGTTCGACGCCGACACGGCGGTCGGGACGCCGTTGACGAGGACCTGCTCGAAGCCGTCCGTGCTGGCCACCTCGATGCTCGTGTCTGAGGTGCCCGCTGCGGTGCAGTAGGTGCGCCCGCCCGCGTACCCGGCGTAGAGCTTGTTCCGGGACAGCAGGTTGATGGTCTGGCCGGCATGGATGGCCAGCCGGGAGACGTCGTTGAGGTACTTCGACGCCTGCGTCATCGAACTCTGCAGCAGGTCGGTGTCGATGGACTTGCCGTACTGGTCCATGGTGACGGTCCACTGCTCGATGCTGTACGAGCCGGTGGAGGCGTCCGAACCGGTGGTGGGTGTCGGGTCCGGGGTCATGAGCCCGTTCCGGGTCATGATCTTCGTGTCACCCTTGGCGCCCTGCCACGGTTCCACGTCTGCGATCATCGGGAACAGCAGCTCTGGGGCCAGAGACTCGCGGAACATCCCGTCGAGCAGGCCGTCCTGCATGATGGCGCGAATCGCGGCCGGGAGGGTCGACCGCACGTCGTGGCGGTCGAGCCGGAACCACGGCTTGGCAGCCGTCTGTACGGTCATGGGTTTACTCCTCAGTGATGTCGACGGACACGAGGTCCGGGAATTGCTGTGCGACCTGCTCCAGGCCCAGCAGCGCGGTTTGGGTAATGGCACTGACTGCCGCGCAGACCCGTCCGTCCATGAGGTGCCCCTCATGGCCGTCGACCTCGATCGAGGTGCGTCCGCCGCCCAGACGGGCGCGGATACGGATCACCGGCGCAGGCGGACGCCGAATTCGGCGAGCTTCTTGCTCAGCTCGTCGCGGGACGCGTTGCGGTAGTCGGCCGGCGGGGGATCCTTGCGCACCCCCTGCGACGGGTCGGGCTTCGGACCGGGCTTCATCTCCGGGCCCGGTGGCTGCCGCTTCAGGTGGGGCTTGCGCTCCAGCAGATCGGCGAGGTCCGACTGGATCGCCTCGGTGTCGATGTCGCCGGAGTCGTCCGCGTACCGGGACAAGTCCAGGAACGCGGCGGCGTCCTCCGGATCGGCGAACTCGGCGGCCGCGGCCTTCACCTCGGCGCGTACCGCCCGTGCGGTCGCCACCTCGGCGCGTTTCGCCGCGGCCTCCGCCCTGCCGGTCACCTTCTCCAGCTCGGACTTGTCGCGGTCCTCGAACTCGGCCACCTTGCGGGCCAGCTCGTCGGCACGCTTCTTCTCCTCGGCCGCCGCCTTCTTCGCCGCCGCCCGCTCGGCCTTCATCTTGTCGAGGGCCTTCTTCCCGGCGTCGCCGAGCTTGTCGGCGCCCTCCGGGTCCCGGTCGCCCTCGGGCTCCGGGTCCGGATCGCCTTCCGGCGCCGGGTCCGACTCCGGTGGATCCGTGGGTTCGGGGTCGTCGTGCCTGTTCAGCCGGAACCAGTCCGCGCCCTGGGCGGCAGACAGCCAGCCATGTCGTGTGCTCTGCACAGTGATCTCCATTGCGGAGTAGAAACCAGGCCACGCCTTGCGCGCAGCCCTTCAAGATCGGCTAGCCGATGTAGCCGAATCGCCGCAGCATGCGGATCGCTTCATCCCTGCTGTCGGCAAGCCTGTAGATCGATTCGGGCAGCAGGCGCGGTGTCCGCGTCCGGAACTGGCGGCCGATGTTCGCCGGAACCTGCCCTGCGGCAATCGCCCGCGCCCGTTCCTGCCGATAAAACGCGCCCCGCGTTGTCGCGCCCTCACGCGTCGCCCGCAGCTTCCTGCCGTAGGCATCCGCGGTGTACATGCCGCGCCGGGCATTCACCACGCTGGTAGGACTCGCCCCATCACGGATCGCGCGCGCACCCGCCACGGTGAACACCCGATCCTGCTCCGAGCGGGACAAGCCGTTGAAGTACGCCTTCGGATCGAACGCCCCCGCGTGATGCCGGCCGCGCGCCACCAGCAGCGCCGGCATGTGCACGCAGTCACAGCGAGGATGCCGCTGAAAGCCGGCATTCCAGCCGTACTCCTTGCCCGCCAGGATGATGCAGCGTGCGCATGCGGGAGGATTCACCACCCGGATGTAGCCGCGGATCATCCGGTTCCCGGCGATGCTCGCACCGGCCGCTGTCCGCCCGGCATCCATCACCTCGGTCGCCGCCATCCGCAGCAGCTGCTCCAGCCCCCGGAAGAGGGCCTCCGTGTCCGACAGCCCGGCCGCGATTCCCTGCTTCGTCGTGATCACCGGCAGATACAGCAGCGACTCCAACGGCCTTCCGTCCGCCGCCCGACCCGCGAACATCGCCGCCCGCAGCGCCCCCGCAGGGTCCGACCGGCCGCCCTGCGCAGCCACGATCGACTCCACATACGGGTCCGCCCGGGAGGCGGCAGCCACCTGACCGGCTACCACCGCCTCCACCACCCGCGGCCCCACCAGGTCCACCCACGACCCAGTCAGGTCCCTCCGATCCAGCTCCCGCCACAAGGCCTGGACCCGGTCCGCCGTGCGCCGCGCCAGCGACGTCTGCGCCACGTAGTAGGCCTGCGCCAGCTCGGTCGCCGACATACGCGCCGGAGCCGTTGTCATCCCGCACTCGCAGGCTCAGGGGCTGGCGCCGGCTCCTGCGGGGCATCCAACTGTCCACCAGGCGGCTTCGGCCCGTCCAACGCCGAGAAGTCACCTGACATGATCCGCGTCATCGCGTCCTGAGCAGCCTGAGCGTCCTCTTCCTCCATGCGGGCGATCTGCGCCTGCGAGTAGCCCATGTCCTCACGGGTCTGTCGCAGCGGCACGATCTTCGCCGCGAACAGCTTCGTCGCCGCGTCCGCCCTCTGCGCCACCGTCGGCGTCGACGCATCCCGCCACACCGTCTCCAGCGACAGCACCTGCGGATCCCACACGCCGTCACGGATCCGCAGCACCAGCCGCATGACCTGCTCCCACGCCTCACCCCAGTCGCGCTGTTTGCGCTCCGCACGCTTCACCAGCCGCGACTCGCTCGAGCGGATCGCGTCCGCCGACGCGGGGTTCTCCGTGGCGTAGCCGAGGAAGTGCGGCGGCAGACCAGCCAGCGAGGCGACCAGCCGGGCAAGCTGGTTGATCGTCGAGTGGAAGTTCGCCAGATCCGCCTCAGGGAACTGGATGACGTCCGCGCCGTCCTCCTTGCGGTTCTTCTCCGTCGCCCAGATCCGGCCGATGATCCGCGAGAACGCGGACACCGTGCGACCCTGCGCGTCCTGGAAGTCGTCCTCACCGAACCCGAACGCCACCCGCCTCGGAGTCGCGTGGTACTCGGCAGACACCATCATGTCCGTGGCGATCTTGCAGCAGGCGTCCGACAGCGATATCACCGACTTGAACTCCGACACCCCGCCCGACTTCTTCAGCCGCGGACGATTCGCCAGCACCACCACCGGCACCTCGCCCAGGCTATGCACATCCCGCTCGCGCTCAGGATCCGGAACCCACTCCCCGCGATCCTTCACCCACCACGACGTCACATCCGGCAGATACAGCGTCGCGTAGTCCACGTCAGCGCCGTCCGGACCGTCCTCGCACCAGCGCTTCACCGCAGCCACCACCGCGCCCGTGCGCGGGTCATGCTCAGCGAACACATCCAGAGCACTCTCAACCGTGATGACGGGCGTGGCCGCATCGCCTTCACGCGCGCCCACGATGACGTAGCTACGGCGCATCACCAGCGCGTCCAGATGCCCCTGATGCGACATAGCATCCAGCCGATTCGCCTGCCAGATCCGCCACAACTCCTCGTCCGCCTCCGCCTCCTCAGGGAAACGGAACCCCTCGACATCCAGGCGCTCCTCGATGGAGTCTGCGACCAGCTGCGGCCAGTTCACCACCACCTGGCGGACCCGCTCGTCCATCTCCGCCTGCAGCTCCGGCGCCAGATACGACAACGGCTGCTCGCCCTCGTAGTACGAATCCAACAACCGCAGATCGCGCTTCTCCTTGTCGTGGCAGTCGATCAGATGCTTCAACCACTGCAGCTCAGTGCGCTCCACAGCCACCTCGCTCTCACCGCAGGATCAGCATCTTCGACTTCTTCCGAGGACGGGCCTGACCGGCCGCCACCGCATCCCCGGCCGCCTCGTGGGCGAGGATCGAACACATCCCGAGGTCGATCTTCTGAGACTCGGACGCCTTCTTCAGCAGGTAACGGCCCGCCGGCCGGGCCGCCTTGCGGGCATTGCGGATGTGCTGCCCAGTCCACGGACAGCCGTCGTGCCGGAAAGGCGAGTCCTTCTTCGTCACGTCCGTGGCCAACCGCTCGGCCGCGCTGTGCGTCTGCGCAATCCGGTTCGTGTACCAGCGGACGACGACCTTCTCCCCGTACCGCTCGGCGAGCGCGTCCGCCTCGCTCTCCCAATACGGCGGATCCAGATAGGCGCGCAGCACCCGGAACGTCGAGAACACCTCGTCGAACGCGGCCATCACCTCCAGGCGCGGCACCTGGCCGCCCCAATCAGCCGGATTCCAAACCGTCGGCCGGGCGTCCGGCCCGTAGGTCGGGGTGAACTGGTAGCCGTCCAGCGTCTCTAGCCGGATACCCGTCCAGTCGTCGATGTCCGAGCCGTCGAACCCCAGCGTCACCGCGGTGCCCGGCGCGACCTCGCGCAGCTCCCGCCGCAGGTCCCAGCGGTCGCCGTCGATGTAGGCGCCCGTGCCGGCCACGATCCGGTTCAGGTAGAACCGCTCCGCCTGCGCAGGATCCTTCTCGGCGATCTCGACCAGTTCGCCGTCGATACGGTCCAAATCCACCCATCCACCTACGAGCACGGAAGAGTCTCCGTAGGCGTGCCGCAGGGCCCTGTGCCGCTCCCGCTTGTTCGCCAGCGACACCGGCGGCGGTACCCGGTGATCGCGGTGCACGTCCTTCACGTGCGCCTCCGCGGTGCGCTGCGCCACGGACTGCTCCGACGGATCCCACGCGTTCGTGGTCTCCACCGCGCGGCCACCCGTTCCCGACAGGTTCCGTCGCTGCGTCTCGGCGAGCTTCCAGCCGCCATTCGCCTCGACCCACGAGTGGGTCTCGTCCTGCACCGCGAACGTGATCCGCTGACCGAGCCGGGCTCGGCCGGACGACGTGACCGGCTCGATACGGCCGCCGCCCGGTACGTTGATGCGGGTCTCGCCCGTGTCCGGGATGACGTCCGCCAACGGCCCCTCATTGATCATCGGGACGAGTGCGCGATACACGTTGTCGGTCTGGTCCTCGGACGTGGCCGCGATCTGGATCCACGGGGTCTCCCAGCGGCGACCGACCGGCTCACCGTCCGCATCCCAGCCGGCGAACCGGACCGGCCCATCCGCCTCCGCGCACACCATCGCGCACGTCAGCGGGCCCTTGCCCCACTTCTGCGGGCGCACCAACTGGCTGCGCCGGTAGTGCCACGCCGAACGCCAGCCGGCCTCCATGGCGTCCTCACGAAGCCGGTAGTGCCAAGCCAGGAAGCGCCACATCTCGTCCGTCAGCAGGTACGGCTCGCCGATGTCGTCGCCGTCCGGGATGACGCAGTGCGCCTCGATCCACTCACCCACCAGCCAGCCGAGCGTGGGGAACTCGCCCGGATGGTCAGGACCCCGCCAAGGCATTCGCTGGCACCTTGCTCAGGTCGACATCGCCCTCAAAGATCAGGACATGCTCAACTCCCAGCATCTCCTTCAGGCGCACCGACAACTCGACGAGGCTGTCGACAGCATCACCGTCAACGTTCGAAAACACCAGAACGTCACCGGGTTCCAGCTTGACCAATTGAGCCATCACGGACCTCCGGCAACTTCGGTGTCGACCACCCTCAGCCGCTGACGCGCCGTCCTCTTCCGGCCCGCACTCGTGCGCTCCTGCCGCTGCTCGGCCACCTCATCGGGGGCGACCTCCCAGCGCAACCGCAGCATCGCCAGAGGCGTCAACCCCAGCCTGTCGCCGAGTTGCCGCGCCTCCTTCGACGCGTCCAGGTCGCCCAGTTCCGCCTTCACCTTCCAGCGGACGTACTGAGCCACCTCCCGCGTCCACCCCAACCGCTCCCACGCAACCGCCTGCGGCGTCGCCCACAGATCCCGCCACAACTCCGCCTCCAGAGCTGCGGAAGCCTCGATCTGCCGGTCCAGCACCGTCGCCGCCGACTGCGCGGCATCCAGCTTCCGCTGCACCGAGGCCCGCTGGCGCCCTTGCAAGTCCGGCTCCAGCAGCTGGAGCTCGTACTCGTCGGCCTGCCGCCGCGCCATGTCCCTCTGAGTCGTGGCAACCACATCATCGATCAGCGGCCACTTCGGAGGCTCGCCCTGCCGGCCCCCCGCGGGCAGCCGAGTCATAGCGACCGTGGCGTTGCGCCTACGTCGCTCCCCGGCCGGCTTGGGAGGAGGTCCCATACCTGCCATGAGTGATCATCTCCAAGTGCCGTTGCGGCACGTCAGCGCCCGCCGTTGCGGCAAGCGCACAATTCACGCTGCGTCACCAAGCCTCAAGATCACGGCCCGCCCAGACCCGTACCCACGGCGGGCCACCTCCCCGGCGGTCCGGGCGAGATCATGATCAAGGTTCCCTCCCCCGGGTGATCATGACCTAGCGTGACGATTCAGAGATCATCGATCTCGGATCGACAGCACTCAGTCACGCCGCTCGCCGAGACGACCAGCGAAGCCAACGACATCGCTGATCGACTGGCTTCGCCAGCGCATCAACGCTGTTCAGCAGCGCGCGCTACGCGCCTCACGCGTTCCAGCCTCCGGGCTGATGCCTGGCTGTCTCCCTGCTGTGGCAGGGACCGCACAGTCCCCGACCGTGCCGCGGGTCATCAGGGTCGAGGCCTTGGGCTTCGAGCTCACGCCGGCTGAGCGGGTGATGGTCGGCGTGCACGCTGGGCTCCCGGCCGCACAGGGTGCACACGGGGTCGCGGGCGAGGACTGCGGGCCGGAAGCGCTTCTCGTGCCGACTGCCGTAACCCCGCTGCCGTGCGCTTCCCCGCTGCTGCTCGGCGACCTTGCGGTGCTCGGGGCAGCGTCCGCCCTGGGTGTACTCGGGGCAGCCCGGGACGGTGCAGACCCGCCACCCGCTCCGTCTGCCCATCGCGCCTCCCCTTGAGGCTGGCCCGGTCAGTACGTGGGGCAGATGTGCGTATGCGCCACCGCGATCAGCTGTTGCGCCTCGTCGGTGGTCGCGGTCCATCCGTCGTAGCTGAGCCGGGCGGCCATCTGGTCTGCCTGCCGGGCTGCGGCGACGTCTTGGTGAATGGCTTGGCAGGCATCCCGTCCGGCAGCGATGAGGGAGGTATCGCTCCACATTTCGCTGGTGATGGCTGGGTCGATGGCTCGCGCAGCGGCGAGGTAGGCGGCGCGGTCCTTCCCTGTGGGGGCCGGGGGGATGCCTGCGCTGGGGTCGATGCCGAGGTCTGATACGCCGATGGTCGGTGTGGCGTCGGGGGCGGGGCCTTCGCTTGTGCTGGAGCATCCGGTCAGGGCCAGGACCGTGATGAGTGGCAGGACCGCGGTTCTGATTCGCATCGGCCTAATGTGGCAGCCCCCGCAGCAGTGGGGAAGCGGTTCGGCGGCTTCAGCTGATGCTGAGTACGCCGGCCAGGCGGACGATGTTTTCGGCGCCGGCCGGGTCGAAGGTGATCCAGACGCGGTAGTCGCCGGCGGTGAGGGTGAGGGCGCCGCCGTCGGGTCCGATGAGGAGCCGGGCGTCGCCGCCAGCCCATTCGGCGGTCTGCCATTCACTGCCGGACGGGTTGTCCCGGTGCGCCACCACGGCGATTTTGACGGTGGTGCTGCTGAGGTCGGTGCCGTCGGTGGCGGTGACGGGCACGTGGACGTATTCGGTGGAGGAGGCGGGGATCACCACGGTGCGCCTACCTCCCACACGCTGTTCTGGGGTGCGCCGACCGTGTAGGGGGCGCCGTAGGGCGCCCCGATGGTCACTTCGATGTCGAGGCCGGCGCTGGCCGAGAGGAGCGGCCGGGCGGTGTTGGCCTCGACTGCCGTGCCGAGGACGGCAGCCTTGGCGCCGGTGAGGGGCTGCGCGGTCTCAACGGACGCCGCGGTGGCGAGGGCCGCGCCTGTGGTGACGTCGGCGGCCGTGAAGTCGTCGAACGCGACGGCTGCGGAGGATTCGCTGCGGATGCCGACGCTGGTTCCGGTGGGCACGTTGGTGTCGGTGACCGTGACGCGTTCGACGCCGTTGACGTAGCCGCTGATCGTCGACCCGACGGCTTGGACTTTGGCGATGTCGCCGGGCGAGGCCGCCACCGCGTAGGTGCCGATGGCGGTGAAGCTGCCGCCGACCACGCTGAACAGGTCCCAGCTGGTGCCGTCGTTGCGCCACAGGTAGCCGCTGCTGATGTTGCTGTTGCCGCGACACCAGATGCCGTGACTGACGGGCCCGGTGGCGGCAATCGTCACCTGCGCGTAGTTGTCGTCGCTGGCCATCGCTGCGGCGGCGCGCAGGATGATCGTGCCGCCTGCCGCGCCTGGGGAGAGCTGCTGGGAGACGATCGACCAGTCGCCGGACACCTCAACCCAGCCGGAGCCCAGGTTGGTGGAGTCGGCCCGGTTGAAGTTGTCGCTGAAGGCGGCCACGGCTACGCGCTGGAGCTGGCGCGGTACAGGTCCGACACGGTCAGCGTGTAGTCGTTGCCGTCCGGCGTCCAGGCGAGGTCGTGTTTGGTGAGCGGGATGAGGTCGGCGTCGGTGCCGGTGGTGGTGTCGGGGTCGTAGCAGACGACGACGGCTCCGACGGCGTTGCCGGTGGGTGCGGTCCAGGTGACGTCGTCCGTGTCGACGGCGACTCGGTCGTTGGTGTCGTCGATGGTGACGGTCGCGTTGGTGAGTGTTTTGCGGCCGATGGTGGTCTGTTCGGTGCTGGTGCCGGCGAGGATCGCGGACAGGGTGTCGTAGTCGCGCATGACGGCGTCGGTGACGAGGCTGCTGCTTTCCAGGGGCACCATGATGAGGGCGTCGTTGGCGGCGGGCAGGCTGGCGTAGTAGGCCACGCGCCCGAGGGCTGCGTTGAAGACGATGTCCGCCATCTCGGGCTCCTCTCAGGTGCACTGCCGGCTGCTGTTGTGCCGCGGTCCGCCCGGCCGCGAGTGCGGCCGGGCGGACGTCCCCTGCACCGCCACCAGGCAGGAGGTCTCAGGCGGCCCGCGTGTGGGGGCCGCGACTGTTGGCGGCGGGGTTGGTGGGCGTGTACTTGGCTCCGCCTGCTGCCGCTTGTCGGACGGTGGGGAGGTGGAAGTACTGGTCGGCTTCACCGTCGAGCACGGGTTCGATCTTGCCTCGGGTGACCCAGACGCGGATGGTGCCGGGTTTCACGCCGGCCGCGCGAGCGGCTTCCCACAGGTCGCCGAGTTCGTCGCCGCCGTCGAGTTGGGCAATGTGGATGTCGAGCCCGTCGGGGTTGGGGTAGGCGACCATGGCACCTCCCCGTAGGTGCGCGAAAGCCCCCACCGGTGTGTTCACGGCGAGGGCTTCAAGGACGTGATGTGACTCGTGTGCCACGATCAAGACCTAGGGTTACAGCTTCGACGGGTTTTCGTCAAGCAGCTTGACTGTCGGAGTTGCGTTCTTCCGCCTCGGCGGCGGCCCTCTGCTGCATGGCGCGGAGTTGCCGCCACTCGTGCTCGCCTTCCCAGGCTTCGCCGCAGGCCGGGCAGCGGGTTCGGGAGCTGCTGGCGCTGGCGGTGAGTTGCTGCCCGCATCGGTTGCCTTCGATGACGGAGGGGCATAGGCCGATCTTTATGCGGCCGGTTTTCGGTTTCCCTTCCAGGGTGTTCTTGCAGGTGATGTGGAGTTTGCGGATTTCTTCGATGTCCTGGCCGATGGACTCGTAGCTAGAGCATGCCCACAGCAGGTTGTTCGCGATGAATCGGACGTGGGCGTGTATGTCGGCGGCGGGGTTGGAGCGCCAGGGAGCGAAGACGCGGATGTCGTCGTGGCGGGGTTCGATGCTCCAGCCGAGTGCGGAACGCCACGAGTCTTCGATGGCCTGGAGGCGGGTGGTGATTCCGCCGGAGCTGATGAGGTTGAGGGCGTCGAGGCGGGGCGGGATGGACGGTGTGCGGGTGCCGGAGTTGCTGGCGCTGGTGCGCTTGGATCCGCGTGTCAGGTTGGCGAGGGTGTCGAGTTTCCGGTAGAGGTTGGGCAGTTCGGCGAGGCGGCGGGCGGTTTTGTCTTCGCAGGGGCGGCATGCTTGCCGGTCGAGTTCGTCTGCCCACAGGTCGTTTCCGCATGCGGCGCAGGTGGGCCACTGGTAGTCGTCGGCGGTGGTGTTGGGCTGGTGGTGCATGGCGGCTCCTGGCGGCGGGAGGCGTGATGCGTCTGCGCCAATGGTGGCATGCGGGGTTGACAACGCTGCGGGCATGAGCAGGGCCCCGATCCCGGGCAGCGGGACCAGGGCCTCACACATGCGAGCGGTCAGGCGTTGGTGGTGTCTCCCTGAGTGCCGATCGCTTCTACTCCAGACACGAGGCCGCGCATGGCAGGTCCGGCTACAAACGTGGGTGCCCATCCTGCTGTGACGAATCTCAGGGCTGTCTCATAGCTCGGCCCCACCTATACGGTCCTGCTCAACGTGGGACTCGGTCATGAAGCCTCGTTGCTGGGCGGAACCAGCCGGACGAAGTTGAGGCACTCGGTGGGGTCGTCGGCGAACCCATCGGTGCCCACGTCGACGGGCCGAAGGCTGCCGTCAGCCAAGGTGAGCCAGGCGGTCAGTGGGATCCGGTACTCGGCGCTGTCGTCGTCCTTGTACACGACCTGCCATCCAGCGGCCGGGAAGGCTGCGGTCACTGGCGGATCCACGGGGACGACGTCGTGGAAGTTCCGCCATCCGTTGGCTCGAACGAGCTGGCAACCATCGCGCCCGACGACGAGCGGATAGCCGTCGTCGTCCCAGGCGATGACCGCTTTGGTCGTGTAGTGGATACGGCCGTCCGACTCGTGCCGGTAGCGGGCTTCGTGAGGCTGGCTGGCGGGGATCACGGTGACTCCTGGTCTGTGGTGGCTGCCGGAGAGGGCAGCAACGGGAGGACGGTTGCCTTCCTGACGGCGGTGGGTTGAGGGTACGGGGCCTACTGCTTGTTGGTGTTCTTCACCGAGATGCCGGTGTTCTTGACGTCCACGTGCCGCTGGTCCTGGTGGACGGGCCCGTTGTAGTGGTGGTGGTGCTCGCCGGGCAGCACACCCTTCGCCCGCCGCAGCAGGCTGCTGACGGCGAGGATGAGCGCGACGGGTGCGGCGGCGCCGATGGCGAGCGCGGTCGGGTCGACGTGCCCGAGCGTGTACAGCACGAGCGACGTCATCCCACCGACCGGGATGGAGGCCGCCCCGCCGGCGAGCAGTATGACGCTGGTGTCGGTGGCACGCTGGCTCATAGGCGGCCGGCCGGGCTGTGCGACGGGCGGAGTGCTGCCGTAGGCGGGGGCCGGGTTGTGGTCGCGGTAGCTGGTGGCGAAGTCGGCGATGATGTCGCGGGCCGCGGCGGCGGCCTCCTCGTCGGTCATCGCGGGCTGGGCGGGGCGGGTGTCGGCGCTCATCGGATTCTCCGGGTGGGTGGGGTGTGGCGGGTGGACAGCGCCTGGACTGCGGCGCGTTCGTGCAGGTGGGGGCGTGGACAGAGCCGGGACAGCGGGGCCTGAGCGTGGACGGCGGTGTCCGGGCTCGACTCCCCTGCGTCCAGGCTGTTCCGGGCACTGTCCAGGCCCCATTCCACGGTCAAAGCAGGATCTATCGGGCGCCGTGGAGGTCTTCCAGGCGGTACCCCATCGACCGGCCCCCGTCGGCGGTGGGCACCTTCACCGCGTCCACCGACACACCGGCCTCCTCCAGGCCGGCCGCCAGGGCGCGGCCGACGCGGGCGTTGTATGCGGCGTCGCTCTCACTGCCGGCTCGCGCGTACTGGGTGTCGACAGCGGCGAGGTGCGCGAACACCTCGGCCCGAGTAGCGACCCCGCGCCCGGTCGCCGACGCGGCCTCGATCAGCCGGTCCAGCAGGTCCGGCTCGGCGGCCTCGGGCAGGGTGCCGGCCTCCCGGCGCAGCTCGTAGGCGCGCTGCACGATCGCGGCGACCTCAGCGTCTTCGTAGTAGTGCCCGCGGGCCAGCTCCGGTTCGGCGCCTTCGCCGTCCATGTAGATGCCGACACCGCGCTGCGACTTGAGGATGTCCTGCGCGTTGTGCCCGGCCGACGCGTACCCCTTACCGAGGATGGTGTCGGAGGCCTCCGGGGTCATGCAGCGCATCGCCCACCGGATGGAGAGGATGTCGCGGATCCCGGTCGGCACCGAGTCACTGTCGGGCTTCTGCGTGGCGGCGAGGGTGATGACGCCGAGCGCACGGCCCTGCTGCACGATCAGCCGCAGCAGCCGCTCGGCCTCCTGCCGCGTCTTCTGGTCGGCGGCGGCACCATACGACGACCACTCGTCGACGAGGAGCACGGCAAGGCAGACGCGCGGGTCGACGGCGGCCATGGCTTCGGTCAGCTTGCGGGAGCCGTGCTCTTTGGCGAGCGCCCGCCGCTCCTTGATCTCCACGTCCCAGATGTGCTGCAGGATTTCGAGGAGCCGTTCGGGGTCGCCGTCGGTGTCGTACATGGCGGCGATCGGCTCGAACGGGGTGACGTCCGCGCCGGCCTTGCCGTCGGCCAAATACATGCGCACGGTCGGGTCGAGGGCCGCGGCAAGCAGCAGGCAGTTGGCTGCCGACGACTTGCCCGATCCGGGCTCTCCTCCGAACAGGCCGGACCGCTCCACCCACGACGTGGACACGTCCTCACCGCGCAGGTTGACGCCCATCGGGATGGGCCGCCACAGGCTGGTCTTCTCCACGTCGAGGAGGGGTCCGGTGGGGGGCTTGATGGAGAACGGCAGCTTCAGGGAGACGCGGAGGTGAATGTGGTCTTCGCGGGTGCCGCGGACTTGGTGGATCTGCTGCGCGGACACACCGAATGCGTTGGCGAGGCCGTCGCGGGCGCCGAGCGCCTTTTTGGCGGGGATCCCGGACGGCAGGGCGAAGGTGGCCTGCCAGGCTTGGCCGTCGGCGGTGAGCGTGCACGGCGTGAGCAGGCGGAGCGTGTCGTCGGGGCCGATGACGCGGGCATCCTGGTAGGCGCGGTTGAGCATGGTCTCGGTCATGCGGTCGCCGTCGCCGATCTTGGCGTCGCGGTCGGACCAGAGTTCGCCGGTGCTGGTGCGGCGGCCGACGAGGGCGAGTCCGGTGAGGGTGAGGCCGGTCGCGATGAGCCCGCCGGGGCCGCCGCCCATGTACAGGCCGGCGCCCTCGATGGCGGCGAGCGGGGTGAGCGCTGCGGTGGCACGCAGGGATTGCAGGGTGCGCGCGTCCTTGCGGGCCTTGCGGTACTTGGCCATGGCCCGTTCGGAGTCATCGGCGGCCCTGTCCAGCTCCTTGGAGAGTTTGCTCTTGGCGCTGCCCGGCATGAGCCGCTTGCCGTTGGCCCACTGCGCCTGCCGGTATGTCTGGTGTGCGCGGCGGGCTTCGTGCTTGGCCTTGGCGACTTCGGTTCCTTCGACGCCGCGGATCCAGACGGTGATGCGGGCGGCTCCTCGGTAGATCTGTGCGGGCTGCCCGTGTTCGGTGGTCTGCCGGCGGAGCCAGCGGCGCCAGCCGCGCAGGGTGTTGACGCGGCCGACGCCGGCACGGTTCTTCCATCCGGCGGGGGTTTTCGTCCAGGCGGGGGTGAGGGGTGTGTCGCCGATCGGGTCGGCGGGCGCGGTCGCCACCGGCGACGGGCGGTCGCCGGGCTCGGCGGGGCTGTTGAAGTAGCTGGCGACGACCCGCTCCCACTCCGGGTCCCGGCCGCCACTCGGGGTCGTCTCGATGCTCACTTCTCGTCCTTCTTCGCGGCGGTCTGCTTGGCGGTGATGGAGGCCTGGCGGCTGGCGCCGGGCGTGTACTTGACGTCGCCCTTGGTGCGCACACCACGACGCGTGGGCGGCTTGTAGACGCGCGGCTTCTTCACGCCGGGCACTTGCGACGCACGCTGCGATGTTGATCCGTTGACGGGCCGCCTCTCACGGGCCGCGGCGACCCTGGCTTCGGCGCCGTTGCGCATGCGGATGATGTCCGCGGACTCGTTCGGGTCGGTACCCTCGACGTCGCGGTAGGCGCGCTTCCACACGGCCTCGGTGACGTTCGTCTCGCCGAGCGCTGCGGCGAGCCGCTGAGCGTGCTCCCACACCTTCGGGAACTCCTTCGCGCGCGCCTCCGCGAGCTGCCGGCGGGCCTCGGCCGCGGCCTTGTCGGCGGCCTCCTTCTCCTCGGCTCGACGCAGCTCCTCGGCGGCCTTCGCGGCGGCTTCCGCGCGGGCGGCCTTCTTCTGCGCCTTGCGCTCGCGGCGGGTCAGGGCGCCGTCCCGCTTGCGGATGCGGCCGTGCTCGTGGAGGTCCCACACTCCAGGGCCGGCGATCGACGCGAACGCGGTGCCGATCGCGGTGGCGGGGTCGAACGCGTTGAGGCCATGCCACAGGTTGATGCCCGCGGCGATGAACGCGAGGATCCAGGCGATGAGCCGGTAGTGCCAGTGCGGGCGGTGGGAGGCGACCGCGGCGGCGGCGCCCTTGAGGACGACCCACGCGCCGCCTTCGAGCATGAGTGGCGCGGCGATCAGCCAGGGTGCGTGCGGGCTCCAGAATGCGGCTACCTGCACGGGCAGGGCGACGATGGCGCACACGGTGTAGAAGCCGAGTGCCATGTGCCGCCACTTCGTCTCGGCGGCGTCGATGTCGGCTGCGGTCTGCCGTTCTGCCCTCTGCTGCTCGGCTGCCTGGCGGCGTTCGTCTTCGCGGGCGCGGGTGATGTCCTCGCGCTCCTTCTCCGCCTTCTCGATCTTGGTGAGCTGTTCGGCCTGTTCGCGCTTGAAGCGCAGGGCGGACCGCTCGTTTGCGATGCGCTGCTTCTCGTTCTCCAGGCGCTGCTCCTCGGCCTTTTCGGCGGCGAGGATCTTCTCGGCCTCAGCCTCTCCCTCGGCCTTGATGCGCTGGGCGTCGGCGTTGGCTGCGGCTTCGGTCCGGATCGCCTCCGCCCGGGCCAGCGCGACCGGGTCGAACCGGGGCTCGTCGGGTCGCATGGTGCCGTTAACCCTTTCGACGGATGTGGCGGTCACGGTGGATCAGTCCCTTCGGGTGTCAGGCGGTGGGGCGCGGGCTGGGCTGGTGGCGGAGTCCGGCGATGACGAAGCCGGCGATCCAGGCGGGTCCGGGGATGACGGCGGCGATGACGCCGAGCCCGGCCACGGCGAGCACGACGGGCGTAGCGGCGGCCGGGATCAGGCCGACAAGGATCAAGTAGGCGATGGCCAGCGGCCAGCGGAACTGCCGGAGCTTGCGGAGCATGGCGACCTCTTCCGGGTCGGTGGCGGACAGGGGTGGCTGGTCGGTTCTCCTTGCCGCCCGGCTTTGGAGTCGGGCCGGGCGACGCGGGCAGCCGGTCAGCTGAGGCGTTCGACCTTGACGTCGAGGTCGCGCGGGTCGGTCTTCGCGGCCTTCACGCGGCGATCGAGGTCGGCCTGGCTGTAGACGGTGATGCTGTCGCTGGTCCCGCCGAGCGGGTTGACCTTCTGGCCGGTGCGGCTGCTGGCGGTGAACTTGAACTTCGGCACGAGATGTCCTCTCAAGGGGTGTGAGTGCCGGGCGCGGCAGGGGGATGGACCGCGCCCGGCGGATCAGGGGGTCAGGCCGCGGCGGGCAGGTGCAGGCCGCGGATCTCGTCCATGAGCGGCGGCTCGCCGGGACGGGCCTGGTCGTACACGGCGATCTGGTGGGCGATGTAGGCGCGGCCGATCAGGTCGCTGCCGGCGGCGAGGTAGGTGGTGATGAGGTGGGCGCGGACCGCGGTGTCGGCCTCGTCGGCGGCCTCCTCGAACGGCCCGCCGGTCGGGATCAGGGTCAGAACGGACATGGTCGTGTCCTCTCAAAGGGGGGGTGGCGATTTGGGGTGGCGTGGGAGGCCGCGGGCGGCGGGACGGGGGTCGGAAACCGCCACCCGCGGCCGATCAAGGGGGTGCTACCTGGGGCGGGAGGCGCTGCGCCGGTTCGCCTCGGCGACCTTCTCGTGCATCTTCTGCCGCTCGGCGTCCGTCACGACTCCACCTCGCTGCACTCGTCGATGACGTCGAGCAGCTGGGACAGCGCAACCTCGAGCCGGCCGATGGTGCGGGCCATCTCCCGCCCGTCGGACAGGTCGAGCTGCTGCGCCCGCGACAACTCCTCGCGGGCCTTCTCGACCCGGTAGCGGGCGTGGCCGGTCAGCGGGTAGCGAGTCACGCTCACCACCCCCGGATCTTCAGGGCGCGGCGGCGGGCGGCGGGGTCGACCGGCAGCGGCGGCAGGTCCGGCGTCGGCTCCGGCCGGCGCACGTAGGAGGCGAGCTCGTGGGCGCGGCGGTCGGCCTCGGACAGGCCCGGCTGCGTCGGCGCGGGGCGGGTGTCGGTGCTCACGCGGCACCGCCCATCTCCGCGATCAGGTCGCGCACGGCGGCGAGGCGGGCGGGCGGGTCCTGGCCGGCGGGGACGACGATGGTGCGCCCGTCGCCGACGGTCGGGTCGTGCACGGCCTTGAGTCGGGCCCGCAGCTTGGGGTCGAGGGTGCTGGTGTCCCACTCCTCGATGCGCAGCTGATGCTCGGCGAGGAGGGCGGCGAGGGTGTCGCGGGCTTCCTGCTCGTCGGCGAGGCGCTCGAACTCGGTGAGCCGGGTGCGGGCCGCGGCGATCATGTCGCGCAGGCCGGCGGGCGATACCTCGGCGATGTCGGACAGGTGCGGGTCGGCGGAGGCGACGAGGCCCAGGCGGCCGGACTCGTCGTCTGCCATGACCTCGGCTTCGAGGGTCAGACTCACCGCCCGCTCGGCGGGAGGTACGGCAGTAGGGATAGACTTTCGCTCATCCATGAGGGGACCTCTCAACAGTTCCTCGTGGTAGGGCCGGCCTGCGATGTAGGAGTCGCGGTGTCCGGCCCGATCTTCATTTGTGCGGCGCCCGCGGACTGGGTCCGGTAGGAGTGAGCGCGCTTAGTAAGCCGCAAAGCTGTTGGCTTTGCGTCTACTTTGTTGCAGGAACACCATGGCACGTGGGGTACGGTCGCTGCAACATAGTGGACGAAGAATCTTGTGGCGCGTCTAGTCGGTGGACATCCACTCGTGAGAACATCCTGCACATGGCAGCGAACTCCCCGACTCTCAATGACGCCGAGAAGGCGCGCTGGATGCGAAGGCTTGATAGAGCCACTGCCGCCCATGAGAAGACGCGCCGGACCCTCGATGAACTTGTGGCCGACGCCCGTCAGGCCGGCGTCACGCTCACTCTGATCGCCGACCACACTCCGTACAGCCGCGAGTGGGCACGCACCATCGCTTCGCGAATCGCTTCCGAGCGGCAGGCCGGAGACGCTGTAGGCGAGTAGCGGCCACTGGTGATTTTGCATGCCCTTGAGTCAAGCGGCGCCGCACTGAAGCTGCCATGACCGTTCGGTGCAGTGGCGATGCAGCAGGGGTGCACCAGCAGTGCAGTACGCCCGATCCGACCAGACGAGGGGCGCAAGGTGGACGTCATCGACACGTGGACGGGCCGCACCGCGTGTGCTCTACAGCAGGCCCTCCGGATGACGAACGACGGCTTCGCCGACCACCTCGGAGTGGCGGTACGCACCGTGGCCGGCTGGCACTCGTCGCCGGACATCGTGCCGCGGGCTGAAATCCAGTCCGCCCTGGATACCGCCTACGAGAGGTCGAGCCCGCCAGTGCAGCGCCGCTTCAGTCTCCTGACCCGCCCGAAACGGACCGCTGTCGAAGCGCAGGCCCTGCGCGTGGCCATCGCCATCGTCACCAGAGACGACGAGGTGCTCCTCGTCTGCCGGCGCGGCTCGGACAGCCTCTCCTGGCAGTTCCCGGCCGGCGTGGTGAAGCCCGACGCCTCCCCCGTCGTCGTCGCGGTCGAGGAGACCCGCGCCGAGACCGGCGTCCGGTGCACGGTCCGCGAGCAGCTGGGCTCCCGCATCCACCCCGTGACCGGCGTCGTAGCCGAGTATCTGGCCTGCGAGTATCTGCTGGGTGAGGCCACCAACCAGGACCCGATTGAGAACGCGGAGGTCGCCTGGGTGCCGCGCGCACAGTTGACCCGGTTCATCCCCGAGCAGTCCATCTATCCGCCGATCTTGGAGGCGCTGGCATGACCGAGACGACGACCAGGCCGGGGATCTCCGCGGCCATCATCACCGACGGGGACCGCGTGCTGATGGTGCGCCGCCGGGTGAAGGAAGGGGAGCTGTCCTGGCAGTTCCCTGCCGGCGGGATCGAGGCGGGCGAGATGCCGGAGGAGGCGGCGGTGCGCGAGACGCTCGAGGAGACGGGCCTCAAGGTGGAGGCGGTCCGGCTGATCGGCCAGCGAATTCACCCGAAGACGCAGCGGGAGATGAGCTACACGGCCTGCACGGTGGTCGACGGTGAGGCGCACGTCGCGGACGCCGACGAACTGGACGCCGTCGCCTGGGTGACGCTCGCCGAGATCCCCGAACTGGTGCCCTACGGATTGTTCAACCCGGTGCAGGAGTACCTGGAGAGCGCACTGTCCTGACGGCACGGCAGAAGCCCCCGACCGCGGTTGCGGTCGGGGGCTTTGTCATGCGGCGGTTCTGCGTGGTGGGCGGAGTTCGACTTCGTGGGGGTGGATGAGTCCACGCACGAGGCAGATCGCCACGGCGTGGGCGCGGTCTCGTGCACCGAGCTGCTGGTAGGCGAGCCGGAAGTGGGATTTCACGGACTCCTCGGAGATCCACAACTTCTTCGCGATGTCAGCGTTGGTGTAGCCGCTGGCGGCGAGTCGGAGGACTTCGAGGCGGCGCGGGGTTACGGCCGGCTGGTCGGCTGGGAGTCCTCTCACAGGATCCCCTCGAGGGCTATGTGGATGTCGTTGATGCGGTCGATGTCGCTGTCGGGGATTTGGTGGTGGAGGTCGAGGATGTTGCAGCGGGCCCGTGGGCGGCGGGCGGGTTGGGGTTGGGCGCGGCTGGTGTCGCAGATGTCGAAAAGGATCTGTTGGCCGTTCACGGCTGGCTTACTCGGCCGGCTCACGGTTCCTCCTTCTCGCTCTGCTCGGGCTCCGGCGGCTCGGGCTCGGGTTCGTGTTGTGGGGGTTGTGGGGGTGATGCGCCGGCGGGTCCGGGTGGTGGCGGGCCGGGCGTAGCGTGCATGCGTTTCCGCTGTTTGGGGGTGGGGTAGCCGTCGGCGCGCCGGGTCACGGCTGCTCCTCGGTGTTCGGTTTGGTTTCCTCGCCGCCGGGCGAACAACTTCCCTCGGGGGCTGCTGTGCCGCCGATGATGCCTCCGGTTTTGGCGAGCCAGGCGGTGGTCCGTGCGGATTCGGCTGCCGCCTGGTTGGCCCGGTTGGTGGCCGCGCGTTCTATCTCGGGGGTGACGGGGCGGGCGGTGTAGTGGTGGCTGCTCTGGTCGAGTGCGGTGGCGAGTCGCTCGTGGACGCTTCGGAGTCCGGGGTAGTTGCGGCGGATCCAGTCGGCCGTCTCTCGGATGCGGGTGAGAGCGCTGGCGTAGCCGTCGCAGCGTTGGTCGACCTCGTTGAGGGTGCGGGACTCAGCGTCGAGGGTGGCTTCGGCTTGCTGGGCGCGGGCCTCGGCTCGTTCGGCGCGTTCGGTTTCGCGGATGTTGGCGTCGAGGAGGCGGGCGCAGGATGCGCAGGTGGTGTGCCAGGTGAGCCGGTGCTCCAGGTCGGCGAGCCGGTCGAGTTCGGGCGCGAGCTCGGCGAGGACGGCGGTGGCGAGGTCGTCGGCTTCGGACATGTTGAGGATGATCGGGTCGCCGTGCTGTGCCATGGCGGCGGCGTTCGGGCCGAGGCGGAGTCGGACGGTACGCGCGGCCTTCGCGATGCGCTCCTGGAGGGCCGCGTTTGGGGCGGCTTTGGGGTGGGTGTTGCTGTCGTCGGCGGGCTCAAAGGCCGCGGGCTTGTCGGTCATGTCTGGTCTCCGGTGTCGGGTGTGGTGCACCAGGGGCAGTGTGCGACGGGCTGTTCGTGGTGTGTGGTGTGTACGGCCCGGTCGTGGGTGCACTGGTCGGTGCCGAGGACCGCGCGGGCGGCGGTGGCGGCGTCTTGGATGGCTGCCGCAGTGGTGGGGCCGTGGGGGGTGAGTGCGGCGGTGAGGGCGGCTATCAGCCGGTCGGGGGCGGTCATGTGGCAGTTCCGGGGCACTGGTCGGCGGGGTGGGACTGCCGGATGGACTTGCATGCGATCCACGGGTGCTCAGTGCAGCGGGGGTCGATGGTGCCTTGGACGACGAGTCCGCAGGGGGCTTTCGGGCAGGGGCAGGTGTCTTCGATTTCGTGGGTGGTCCATGAGCGGCCGATGTGGTTGCTGCGGGTGTGGGGTGGGAGGTCTGTCATTTGTGCCTCGTTTCGCCGCCTGGGTTGTTGTGTGGCGGCTTGTCTGGGTGGGGTGAGGGTGATGGCCTTGGGTGGGGGGTTAAACGCCTCAGCGGCTTAACTGTCGAGTAACTTGCTGAGGTGGGCCCCTGTCGGGTCCCGGCTGCCTGCACGCCAACAGCCGGGACCCGGCGGGTCAGGGGCGCTCATCCACGGCGCGTCTCCTCGCAGCCGGGACAGTCGTCGACGCACTCGGGAGCGTCGGTCTGGGCGGCGTAGTCGACGATGTGCGTCTCCTCGCTGCCGTCTGCCGCGGGCTGCTGCTCGCCGTTGACGGTCTGGGCAACCTTGCTGGCGACCTCCCACAGCGGGTAGCCGGGCTCGTGCTCGCGGAACGGCGCCAGCCAGGCGAGAGCGTTGGCCGTGGCTTCCAGCCAGTCCGCGACCGGGTCGGCCAGTCCGGCGAGGCGTCCGGTGATCTCGGGGGCGGCGGCGCGGAGGGTGTCGGCGGCCTGCTGGAGTTCGGCGGCCTGTGGCCAGGTGGTGCGGCGTTCGACAGTCATGTCTGTCACTCCTCAGTGCTGGTCTGCTGCTGCTCGGCGGGCTCCGGGTCGGCCTCCACGACAGTGGACGTCTCCTCCCAGCGGACGATCCGCAGGCGCGCATCCGGGAAACGCCGGCGGACGACGTCACGGCGCTCGCGTGCTTCGTCGAGGGTTTGCGGCCTGTAGGTGATGCCGATCCACCTGTCCTCGTCCCAGGTCTCGATGGAGTAGTCGGTGACGGTGGGCCACGGCGCCTCAGCGGACTGCGGGGCGGGGTGCGCTTCGGTGTCGGGTTCCTGCTGCTGCGCCTCGTCGGCCAGGCGGCGGAGCTCGTTCGCAGCGGCGTTCACGTCGCCCATGTGATCGTCGGTGAGGTCACGCAGACGCTCGGAGGTATCGAGGGCGTCGGCGGCGCGTCGGAGCACGGTGGCCTCGTCGACCGGCACAGGCAGCGCAGCCAGCACCGCATCGGCGACGTCGCCGTACTCGTCGGGCTCCAGCATGTCGGAGTCCCAGGCGAAGCCCTCGGCCTCGCAGATGGCGCGGCGGATACGGGTGCGGCGGTCGTCCCGGCTCGGCGGAGACACAGCGGCGGGGTCGGGGTTGGTGTGGGTCATGGTGTGCTCCAAGTGTGTGAAAAGGTCAGGGGGCCCGGCCGGCCCGCGCGATACCAGCGCGCGGGACGGCCGCGGTACGGGGGTCATGCGGCTGCGTGCTCGGGAGCCTGCTCGGGCATCGGGATGCCGGTCGCCGCAGACACGACATGCGCCGCCAACAACGGCGGAACCGCATTCCCGACCATCAAGTGCCGCTGCCCGGCAGTCCCGTGGAACACCAGCCCCGGCCGGAAACCCTGCAGCTCCGCGCACTCGGCGATCGTCGGCCGCAGATGCGCGACTCCCTCCCGGCCCTTCCATGCCGCACTGCCCATGGTGCGCCGCATCGCCTGCCGGGTGCCGTTCCCGAACGGCTCCGCACCCCCCGTCGCCGTTCCGCCACCCGTCACGGTCGGCGCCGGACGCCGGGTGTAGCCCCAGCCGACGACGTCCGCCATCGCCGTGTGCGGAGGCTGCCCCAGGCCGCCATGCGTCGGCGCCGGCAGCAGCACGCCGCGGACACGGGAAGCGATCAGGATCGCTCTCGGGCGGCGCTGCCCGAGTCCGTAGTCGGCGGCGTCGAGGACGCCGGTGGCGGTGCTGTACCCCCAGCTGCGGAGGATCTCCGCCATGTGCTCCCATACGGGCAGCACGGACGGCACCTGCTCCATGGCGGTCCATTCGGGGCGCAGCGCGTGCAGCCAGCGCATGGGTTCGGCGGTGAGGATGCTGCGTTCGTCGAGCATGCGTGCGCCGTGTTCGGTGCGGGTGTCGCGGCCGGCGGCGAGGTCGTTGATGGCCTGGTGGACTCGGGGCAGGTCCTGAAGGCCGAGTTTCTTGCCGGATTTGCCGAAGCCTGGGCAGGGCGGGGAGGCGATGACGTCGCCGTTGTAGTCGGCGGGGTTCTGGCGGGTGACGTCGCATTCGACGGTGGTGTGCCTGGCGCCGCGGCGGGTGGTGCAGGCGGTGGGGTTGAGTTCGAGGCCGGTTTCGTTGAGGCCGATGGGTTTGATGCCTTCGGCCCAGCCGATGCCGGCGAACAGGTCGATGATCATGTGTGTCCTTAGTGGGTGGTGTGTGTGTCCGCGGCGGCCGCACCAGCAGCAGACCGGGCGGCGGCGTTCTCGATCTCCTGGCTTCGTCGGGTCAGGAGTTCCTCCAGCCATGCGATCCGGCGGTTCACGCGGTGTGCCTCGGCCAGCTCGGCGCGGAGCGCGGCCTCGATGGCGGCGGGGGATGCGTGGGTGGCGAAGGTGTCGCGATGCTTGTCGTTGAGGCGGCGGCGGGGAGCGGCCATCACACGGCCCCGCGAACGCTGACGCTGACCGGCGCCAAGCAGAGAACCCGGTTCACGGTGTCGTTGATGGCCTGCTGGAGTTCGGCCGCGAGGAGGCGCTGCGCGTCGTCGGTGAGTTCGCTGCTGATCGCGAGGTGTACGGCGCAGTTCCAGGAGCCGTCGATCGTCCGGGAGCCGAAGCTGGGTCCGGGCTGGAGGTTGGTGGTGGTGAGGGCGTTGGCCCATTCGGTGACGGTGGTGGAGCGGAGTTCGGGCGGCTGGCTGCTCATCGGTGGGTCTCCTTGGTGGTGGGTCAGGCGGTGGGGAAGTGCTTGGCGATCTCCAGGGCGATGCCTTCGACGAGCGCGCGCCGCATGTCGTCCGGCATGTCGGGGCGGACGGCGAAGTGCAGGCGGAACATGGGGCTGTCGTCGCCGTGCGCGGTGAGCTGCTCGGGCAGGGGTTCCAGGCCGTCGGCGCCGAGGTTGACCGCCCACTCGGAGGTGTCGGCCGCGTTCGTCAGCAGGTCGGCGATGCTGCGCTGCGCAGTGTCGAACTGGTCCTCGTCGAGGATCTCGTCCCAGTGCGGGCCGTCGGCCCCGTCGGTCTCGGCGGGCGGCAGCATGCTCTCGATCTCGGCGCCCTGCATCTGCTCGCCGATGCCTACGAAGTCGTGGTCGCAGCTGGCGGTGTGGTGCTGGCGGGCGGCTTCGGCGCGGAGGTCGTCGTCGGTGTAGGGGCGGCGGTCGGTCATCGGTGGGTCTCCTTGGGGCTGTGTGGTGGCGGATAGGGCGCGGGTAGGGTCAGGGGCACGCCCAGCCGGATAGCCCCCGGCTGGGCGGCTACAACGTCACGAAAGGTCAGGCCGCATCGTCAGCAGTAACCGGCTGACCAGAGCGGCAAGCCCACGGAGAACAGCCGTCCGGGTCACCGTTCTCGGCGAGCTCGGCGTCATACACGGCATCGAAAACCGTGTCCTGCTGCCACTCCGACGGACGGACGCGGTCGATCGGCGCCTCACCAAGCGGACGACGAGAAATGTGCAAGAACCGCTCGTGCCGCATTCCAGGCCCGCGCCGATACGCCCTGTCGAACCGAACGGCTTCCTGCCACGACTCGGGGTCGGTGTCCCGCATGCGCCGCCACTCGGCGTTGCCGTGGAACGGGCAGCCGATGCACGCGCTCTTGGCGACAGATGTCCAGCCGCGGTGTTTCAAGTACGCATCGCACTGGGTGCGCGACATACCCAATTCCAGCAGCGGATGCCGGGACTTCGAGTAACGGGTGTCACCGCGATCTGAGACGCGGCTGATCTCGTCGGTGGAGAAGCCGATCCACTGCTCCGCCCATGTTCCGGCGGCCGGCTGGTTGACCCTGCTGATGGTTCCGGTGCCGTAGCAGACGGAGCACAGACCTGGGGTGTGGTCGCCGCGCTTGGCCCGCCACGGGGCGATGCGGCTACCGGTGCCGTCGCAGTAGCGGCACGGCTTGGGGTCGGATGTGGTGGCGCCGAGGAGGAGTCGGGTCTGGCGGAGGATCGGCGTGAGCTTGTACGTCTGGGTGCAGCGGCGGTTGAGCATGCCGTCCTCGCCGGTCTCCGGGTCACGGGTGTGAGCGGGCAGGGAGCGCTGCTTGTCCTCGTCGAGGACGTCGTCCTGGATTCGGCCGGTCGAGACGCGGTAGATCGGGATTCCGGCAGGCTTGGCTACCTCGGTCTCGAGGTGGTCGAGGTGCTCGTATACGGCGGCGGGTTCCCATCCCGTGTCGGCGAAGATTGCTGCGTCGAGCTTGGGGAGAGTGCCGTCCGCGGACAGCATGAGCAGGGTGGTGGATTGGACACCGGCGCCAAGGCTGAGTATCCGCATTGCAGGGTGGGTGATCACGACTGGGTCTCCTTGGGGCGCTGTGGTGGCGTGTGCGGGCCTGGCGGGGTGCGGGTGGGTGTGGGGGCGGGTGGAGGGCTGGGAGGCGCCCAGAACAGCGCCTGTGGGGCTCCAGGGGGTGGAGGCAGTCAGGACGCGGGGTGGCCGAGCTGGAGACCGCGACGCTCCATCACGCCAAGACAGGTCTTGCACGTCACCTCGACCCCATCCGCATGGTGCGGAGTCCAAGTGGTCTGACAGAGCGGATACCAGGGGGTAAGGCCGAGGTCCGGCCGGGCGGACACGTGCTCAAGACGGGAAGCGTGGATGGTGGCTCCCGCGCGTCCGGTGCTTGCTGGGACGAGGCGGTGCTCGGTGAGGCTCATGCGGGTTGCTCCCAGGTCAGGTGTGGGTGGGGCGTTGTTCGTCGGGTGCGCCGACGGCGTGGGCGGAGGGGGTGGGTTTGGTGGTGGGGGGTGCGTTGGTGTGGGGCGGGTGTGGGTGTTGGGTTGCGCGCGGGCGGGGCGGAACCGAGCGAGGCGCGGTCTGGGCGTGGGTGCTCAGGGGGCTCTGTCGGTTGTATGCATGTGCATGGAGGTGGACAGGTGGACAAGGTGGACGCGTGTCCACCACCCCCTGTCTCGCGTAGCGCGTGAGTGAGAGTAAATGTCCTTTTTGTGTGTATATGTAGAGGCGAATTGAGGGCCGTTTTTCTCACGACAGGGGGTGGTGGACAGATGTCCACCTGTCCACCTCGGATTTGTCCACCAAGGTGGACACGAACTTGTCCACCTTCGATTAGTCCGAAATGACACAGATCCGGTCCCCCTCCTCGAACACCCAGCCGCGCGCCACAGCCAGGTCCACGGCCTTCTCCGCAACGGGCCTGTCCCGAGACGCCAGCGCCTTCTTCAGAGCCCCGTACGTGACCCCCCCGACCTGGGAGGCGTGGCGGCGCACCAGGTGCGCGACGCGCTCCAGCGTCAAGTCGGCGCCCTTCTTCGCAACGTGGGACCGCAGTTCGGCGTGGACCTTGGCGTCCTCGGCGCGCTGCTTCTCCGCCGCGGCCTCTCGCTGCGCGCGCAGGACCAGGGAGTCACGCACGGCGCAGGAGGACTTCCAGACGACCTCCGCCAGCTCCCAGTCGTCTTCGGTGACGTTCAGGCGGCCGCCGTCGAGAAGCGCGAAGAGGGCGGCGAGCTTGACCTTCATCAGGCCGGCGTGACCGTCGAGCTCGGGGACTTCTACCTCGCCGCGGCCGCGGGCGACGCGCTCGCGCCACAGCATCCGCTTGATGCTGACGGGGAAGTCGATGTCGATGGGCTGGTTGGGCCGCATGCGGCCGGGGTGGGGTTCGATGGGGCCGGGCCACGGCGGCGGGTTCTCGGGGATGGTGGGGTCGTCGGCCCAGCCCCAGAAGAACCGCTGGGGGGTGCCGGTGTGGGCGTCGGCCAGCAGGACGGTGGCGATGGACGGCTGGAAGCCGGCGAGGAGTCCGAGGCTGTAGGAGCCGGGGGCGATGTAGCGGGTGCGTTCCTCGCTGGCGTTGGTCTGGCCGAGGGCTTCGCCGATGGCGGCGCGGCGGAGGGTTTCGCCGAGGATGCTGCCGGAGCGTTCGCCGAGCTTGGCCATGGTCTGGCCTTCGTCGACGTAGAAGAACGCGTTGTGGCGGACCTGCTTGCGGACCTTCGCCATGACGGGGTCGCCCTTGTGGGGGCCTTTCTGGTGGATCTCGCCGGTGGGTTCTTCGACGGAGCCCATGAAGGTTTCGGCGATGCCTTCGCCGGAGCCAATGGGCAGTCCGTCGCGGAAGTCGTCGTCTGCGGGGTGCATGAGGTCGCGGACGCATCCGGCGGAGATGGACTTGCCGGCGCCGGAGGTGCCGACCATGGCGGCGAAGATGTTGAGGCTGGCGCGGCCGCCGATGCCGGTGACGGCGCGGATGTGGTGGGAGATCATGCCGGAGAGGCGGGCGAGGGTGGAGTAGAGGACGGTGTCGCCGGAGCAGCCTTGGGAGTGGGCGGCTTGGCGGATGTGCTGGAAGACGGGGCGGGCGTTCCAGAACGTTTCGGGCAGGAGCCCGGGCCGGGCGGTGCTCGTTGTGTCGTCGGGCTCTTCCTCGTCTTGGGGTTCTTCGGTGGGCCAGTACTCGTCGTCGCGCGGGGTGTCGTCGCGGGGCGTGGCCGGGGGTCGGCAGGTCTGGCGGATGCGGGCGAGGACGGGGGCGGGCAGTCGCCGGGCGGCGGGGGTGGCGTCCTGGTCGAAGGCGGCGCGCAGGACGTCGAGGGTGGCTTCGCGTTCGTTGCCGCCGTGGTGCAGGTGTGCCCAGAGGGTGGGGATGGTGAGCTTCTTCCCGCCGGGCTGCTGGCCGACGGGGAGCCCTGCGCGTTCGGACCAGTTGACGGCGACGTGGTCGTCGCAGACGAGACTGTGCTCGCTCTCGGCGGCGCCTTCGGTGCCGGCGGGGCGGAGCCACTTCTCGCGGCCGTCGGCGGCGGTGCCGCGGTAGGTCCAGCCTTCGGGTTCGAGGATGTCGCGGAAGGTGAGGGTGGTGGCGAGGATGTCGAAGACGCCGGCGCCGGACGTTGACCGGGGGAAGCCTGTGGTGAGGCGCGGGGGTGGGGTGGTGCGGCCGGTGCGTTCGTCCTGCCGGGCGCGCTTTTCCGCGGCCGCCTTCTCCAGGATGCGGCGCGCTTCGGGCTCCAGGCGCGTGATGGCCTCGCGCATGATGGCCAGGTCGACGGTGTCGCCGGTGCCCGGGTAGCTGGTGGACGGGCGGGCCGTGCCGCTCTTGCGGTTGACGGTGCCGGGGATGCGCATCAGCCGGTCAAGGTTGCCGACCTGGGTGTCCCATGAGCAGCCGTGTTGGTAGGCGGCGGCGCCGAGGATGGCTTGTAGTGCGGATGTCATCTGCTCGACTGCGGCGCGGTCTTCGTCGCCGGTGATGACGTACGTGTCGGTGAGGGTCCAGACGGGGTTGCATCCGCCGCCGGTGTCGACCCAGCCGGATGGGTGGGGCAGGCCGGATGAGGTGACGATTTCGCGGACGTGGTCGGCGTCGATGGGGTGGGGCATCTCGTCGGGCCCGGGCTTGTGGCCGATCGTGCCGTAGTCGCCGTCGGCCCACAGCCAGGTGAGGGCGTGGGCGAGGTCTTTGCCGCCGCGGCCCTTGGCGGGGTGCTCGCGGAGGGTGGTGACCTGTGCGTAGATGCCCTTGGGGGTGCGGGTGTCGAGGTCGGCGACGTAGCGGGCGGCGGCGGCGATGCCGACTTCGTCGGTGGTGAAGCGGCGGCCGACCCAGCGGTCTGCGTCGGAGCAGATACTGAGCAGGCCGGGTGCGTCTTGGTACTGGTAGGCGAGGGAGGCTTTGACGAGGTCGATGTCTGCGGCCACGTCTGCGGGCGCTTCGTGGGCGGTGGTCACTGGGTCACCGCCGGGAAGTAGTAGGTGCCGCCGGGCTGGCCGACGCATCGGGCGTTGCGCGGGCACAGGCGGGGTTCGTCGGGGTGGCCGGCGGGGTGGATGTGCTGGTGCTCGCAGTAGGGGCAGCGGGTGACGACGAGGTACAACTTCGGCTGGCCTTCGGGGTGGTGAGGATCGCCGGTGCGGGCTGAGATGAGCCGGGCGGGCGCGGGGCGGAGGCTGCGGAGGGGTTCGGGTCGGGTGCTTGCGTCGGGTGTCGGCGTGGCGGGGGTGGGTTCGTCGTCGAAGAGGGTGGGTGCCGCGGTGGTGGTCATCGTTCGTTCCTCCGCGTGTTGATCAGTTCGTCGGCGACGTTGGTGATGGCGTTCTTCCAGTGGCGTTCGGTGGCGCGGATGGCGGTGGCGCTGGGCTGCTGGTTGAGGTGGTGGCGGATGGAGCCGAGGACCATTTCCCAGAGAGCGCGTTCCTGGGCGCGCTGGGCGTACAGCTGGTCGTGGTCCGTGTCGTCTTGTTTGACGGGCCACTCGCCGGGGCGGCGCTGCTGTTCGGGGTTGTCGGTCACTCGGGTGGTGCTCCTTGTCGGGAGTGTGGTGAGTTGGGCAGCGCGAATTAGCAGGTCAGCGCGTTGGGAACGGGTGTCTCACCTGCCTTAGATTCTACCCGAGGGTGACCGGTCACCGGATGGTCAATTGCTAGTCGAGTCGGATCGGGGTGGTGACCAGTCGTTGTACGGTCAGCTACGCTGTCGACATGACGACGAAGGGTCTGCCTGGCCGCGTGGTCCGCATCGACGACGAGACGTGGGCGGAGTACGGGCAGCTGTGCGAAGAGAAGGGCATCGCCCGCGCGGCGGACATCCGCATGTACGTCGTCCGCGAGGTCAACGCCTGGCGCAAGGCGCAGGGCCTCGAGCCCCGGAAGCGCAAGGTCGTGGTGCGCCGCAAGAAGGCCTCCGACGGCTCCGACGACTGACATCCCTCCTCCTCTCCTCCTGGGCCCCGCCACGGCGGGGCCTTTGTGGTGTGTGCCGGCGGTCAGGCGGCTGCCTGCTGGGGGTCGGGGTGGCGGTTGGCGCGTCGGCGGAGGATGGTTTTGAGCTGGTCGTGGATGTACTTCTCGTTGTGGCCGAGCTGCTTGGCGATCTGAGCGTTGGATTCGCCGAGGAGGTGGAGGTGGAGGATCTCGGCGTTCTTGTCGGGGTCCCGCTCGTACTTGCTGGTGGGCTTGTACGGGTCCGCGATGTCGGGCCGGCAGTCGGGGTCGTCGATGTCGTCCCAGGCGAGGGGGCCGCAGTAGCCGCGGCGGCGGGCGTCGTGGACTGCGTAGTGGGACGGGCCGGACCGCCAGCGCAGCTGCTCGTAGAGGGCCTTCATGCCTTGTGCGACGGTGAGGCTGACGGTGTCTGGCTGCTGGCCGAGGAGGCGGCTGAGGTGGTTTGCCGCCATGGGTACGCCCTGGGCGATGCGGTAGATGGGGTAGCCGATGGCGTAGAGGGCTTGGGCGCGACGGAGGGTGCCGATGCTTTCCGTGACGGCTTTGGCAGGGATGCCGGCCGGCCGGGAGGTTCGGAGGATGCGGGCGGCGATGGTGGGGGCGATGGTGGCTTGACCGTTGAGGAGTTTGGAGATGTCGGCGGACTTCTTGCCGACGGCGTCGCCGATTTGGGTTTGGCTGTAGCCCTGGTCGGTCCACTGCTGGAGGCGTTGGCGGACGGGTTCGGCGTCGATGCGGATGGGGCGGCGGATGGTGCGGACGCGGTACTGCTTGCAGTACCGCTTGTTGGCGTCGCGGCAGGGGGTGCAGTGGCAGCCGCGCAGGTAGCGGGAGCGTTCTCCGTGCGGCGGGAGTTGGGGGCGGTTGGCGGTGGTCACGGTTTCTCCTCCCTGTGGTGGGTGGCGTGCCAGATGGCGCGGCAGGTGTTGAGGGTGTGCTGGTTGGTGCCGGGCTGGTCGGGTTCGGGGTGGGGTTGCTGGTGGCCGTGGAGGTCGGCGGCAACGTGGTCGCGGAACGTGCGGTAGTCGGTGCGGTGGCGGGTGCCGTAGATGACGGCGCAGATACCGAGGACGGCCAGGGCGATGCCGAGTCCGTAGCCGCCGACTTTGGCGTCCGCCCACGCCCAGGCGTTGATGGCAGCGTTGATCTGGTCGGGGATCACGAAGCCTCCCCGAGGTCAAAGGTCAGCTGCTCTTCGCGGGCTGCGGTCGGCTCGATCACGTCGGGCTTTGGCAGGGGGCGGGTGAGGAGGTCGGCGAGGGCGTCGAACTCGGCCATGGCGTCGCGAAGGTTGGCGCGGAGTTCACCGAGGATCTCCATCGGGTCTCGGTAGACCGGTTCTTCGGCCTTGGGCACTTCCCGCTGCGGCCAGGTGGTGGGCGTGGCGTCTGCGGTTCGGGTGGCGGGGATGGTGACGATGACGGTGGGTACGTCGGTGCCCGACTCTTTGAATGCGCCTTCCGGGACGGCCTCGACGATGCCGCCGCGGGCTTCGACGAGGGCCCGGAACTTCGCGGTCTTCCGGCTGTGGAAGGTGACGGCCCACGACATGACGGACACGAGCAGCCCCTTCGGCTTGATGAATCGGAGGGCGTGTTCGACGTGCTGCATGTCGCTGCCCTTCGTGAAGGGCGGGTTCATCACCACCCGGTCGTAGCGGGGCTCGGCGGGCACGGTCAGAAAGTCAGCGACCGTGAGGGCGCGGGGTACGCCGCTGTCGGCGAGGACGGCCGCGTAGCCGGGGTCATGTTCGATGCAGTCGACGACCGCGCCACGCTCCGCCGCTGCGGTGGCGATAGCGCCGGAGCCGGCCGACGGCTCGAGCACCTCCATGCCCGGCTCGATCGCGGCGAGTTCGATGACCCGCTGGGCGACGGCCGTAGGAGTCGGGAAGTACTGGGCCGACTGTCGCTTCTCCCGAAGCGTCACCACCTGCCCGGTCTCCAGCACGGGGGTGAGCGCCTGGGCGGCGTCGACGGGGAAGACGTGCGCCTGCGCGCTGGTCATCCACCGACCCCCGACGGCTTCGAGGACTTCGTTGACGCGCTGGTACAGCTTCGGGTCCATGCGCGGCCCGGTGAGGTAGAGGAGGTTGCCGTTGGTTTCTGCACGCTCCTGGAGGGCTGCAAGGGTGTCGTCGGTGATTTTCATGTGCGGCCTCGTCGTGTGCGGCGCCGGTGGAGGGCGTGCTGGATCCAGGCGTGGCCGGCTGCGGTGGTGAGGAGGGTGCCGAGGGGCCACCACAGGTGGACGGTGTGGGCGGCCATCAGGCGGCGCTCGTCTTCCGCCGGCCCGCGGCCCGGCGTGCGGCTCGCTCTTCGCGGCGGCGTCGGGCGACCGTCTCCCGCAGCGCGGCGGGCACGCCGATCCAGACGTGGACGAGGCTCTGGTGTGCGCGTTCGCTGCCGCCGAAGCCGTGGTGGCGGATGATCCCGGCGTCCTGCAGGCGGGCGGGCAGGGCGCCCCACTGGCTCTTGGGGTGGGGCGGGTCGGGCAGCTTCTTGGCTGCGGCGATCTCGGCGATGGTGAACGGCTTGCGGGTGTCGGCGGCTTCGACGAAGGCGTCCCAGACTTCGGTGACCCAGGCTTCGTAGTCGTCGACTATGCGGCGGGTCTTGGGGGGTGCCGGGGCGGCGAGTTCGATGCCGTCGAATGCGGGCTGGATGTGCGTCATCGGGTCGCCTCCGTCCGCGCCAGGTCTGCGGCGGTCCAGGGCGGCAGGAGTCCCGCGGTGCGGGCGCGTCCGACCCATTTGGCGGCGGTGGAGTGGGCTACGTTGAAGTGGTCGGCGACGGCGCGGGTCGGCCCCTGCCCGTTCTTGCGGGCCTTGGTGTATGCGGAGGCGACTTCGTCGAGATGCGCGTCGGTGATCCGGTAGCGCTTCCCTGCTCGCGCCTGCTTCGGCTCGGCGAGTGTCATCCCGGCGGCGGGGCTGCAGGGGACAGCGCCGACGATGGGCCAGGCGGCGACGACCTCGTCGGCCTCGTAGCCGGTGGAGCCCCAGCGGTCGGTGACCATCCAGCGGGCCGGGTGCGGCGGGGACGGCCACAGGACGGCGAGGCGGGTGCCTTCTGGGGAGCGGCGGACGACGCCGAGCAGGTCGCTGTTCGGGTTGGTGAGTTCGGTGGTCATGGTTCGTGTTCTCCTGGGGGTGTGGGGCCGCCCCGATTCGGGCGGGGCGGCCCTGATGCGGGTGCGGGCTACTGCTCGGCGGGTGCCGCGCTGGTGGGCTCCGGGGTGGAGCGCAGCCAGGCGAGGAGCGGGGCGGCGATGTCGCGGGCGCCGACGGGCCGGTCGATGACCTTGCGGTGGAGATCGGGGCAGCGGGACTTGAGGACTTCGAGCCGGTTGTCGAGGTCCATCGCGACGGCGACGTCGAACTCGTACTCGATGCCCTTGCGCTGCTCAGGCCGGGTGCCGACCCGTTCGGGCTTGCCGCCGTTCAGCACCCACTCGGTGTAGGAGCGCATCGAGGCGACGACGTGGCCGGGGTAGGCGAGGATCGCGGCGACCATGTCGTTCTGGAGCGGGGTGCCGTCCTTCCAGCCGGCGAACTTGTTGCCGCCGTACCTGCTGCTGGCCTTCTCGACCTGGTCGAGGGTGCCGTCGGTGCCCTTCCAGAAGTGGGAGAGGCTGTCGACGAACACGGTCGGGTAGCCGGCTTGTGCGGCGGAGTCGAGGACGCGCATGAGGTCGCGGGGGTCGTAGCGGTCCATGGAGACGGTGTCGAACTGGATGCCGCCGATGCCGGCGTACAGGCTGGCTGCGCCGCTTTCGGTGTCGATGACGGCGAACCGACGGCCCTCGGAAAGTCCGTGGGCGATGGACAGGCCGGTCCAGGTCTTGCCGCTGCCGGACATGCCCTGGATGGACAGGCGGGCTTTGCGGCCGGTTTTGTTGGCGGGCTGGAACTGGAACTGGGGGGTGGAGCGGTTCTGTTCGGGGGCGGGTCGGCGGCCGGTGCGGACGGGCGGCGGGAGCTGGGTCACGAGGTCTCCTCGGCGTACTTGCGCTCCACCCACTTGGGGAGTGAGAGGTAAGTGACGCCTTCGCTGTAGGCGGGCCAGTAGCCGGTCTCCCGGCACATGGCGTAGGTGTAGAAGGCGCGGTCGTTGAGTTCGCCGCCGATGACGCGGGCGGGGAAGTCGAGTTCCACGACGGTCACCAGGTAGGGCGGCTGCTTCTCCTGGCAGATGAACTTGAAGGAGCCGGTGGGCGGGATGAGCCCGAGGTGGATGGCTCCGCGCCGGTAGAAGTCGTCCTGCTGGTGGTAGCCGTACTCGTTCACGGCTTTCTGTAGGTGGTCCGGGTGAACGGATCGGGCCGACTTGTAGTCGACGATTTCGTCGGGGCGGAGCCAGTCGATGCGGCTGCGGAGCCAGATGCCGTTCTCTTGCCAGAACATGGACTGTTCGGCGAGGCCGCTGCCGGGGGTGAGTAGGTCGGAGGCTTCGGCGTGGTTGGCGAGTGCGTCTGCCATGTCGTCGATGCGCTGGCGGGCCTCGGCCTTGAGGGGTACTTTTCCGGCGGCTCGTATGGCGGCGACGCGGGCTTTGGTCTCGTTGGTGTCCCAGCGTTTTTCGTCGACGACGACGAGTTCGGGCCCGTTGCCGAGGACGACGGTGTGTGCGGCGGTGCCGAATTCGAACTCGGGTTTGTAGGGCTGGGGGTTGTCGAGGAGGTGCTTGAAGCGGGCGGGGCAGTCGGTGATGCGGCGGGCGCCGGTGGAGGAGAGGCTGCCGCCGGGGATGGGGTCTTGGTGGTAGAGGTCGGCGGGGATGTCGTAGAGGCCGGGCTCGACCTCGACCGGCGCCTCGGTCATCGGATGCTGTCCGCGGGCGTGTTCTGGTCGCAGGCCTCGCACAGGCCGGCCGCGGTGAACGGTCCGTCGGTGTCCCGGCAGCGGGTGCAGGTGATGGGCGCCTGCGGCAGTCCTGCGATCTGCTGGAGGGTGGTGATGCCGTCCTCGTCGTACTTGGCGAGGTAGATGGCGGCGCCGTAGTCGGGGAACGCGTTGGCGAGCCTGGCGCGGTTGGCCATGTCGGCGCGGTCGATGAGGCTGATGAGGGATTCGGCCCAGTCGCCTGCGGGGTAGCCGCCGCGGCCGAAGTGGGAGAGGACGTGGGCGGCGACGTCGGCGGGGATGTGGGGGCTGCTGGTGGTCATGTGTCCTGCTTTCGGGGTGGTTGGGCGGGCGGCCCGCTCGGTGGTGGGCGGGCCGCCCTGGGCGCCGCGGAGCGCGGGGGCGCTCTACGCGGCCGACTGCGGGGGCGTGCCGCCGGTGTGGCCGGGGTCGGTGACAGGCTTGAGGAGTCCGGCTGCGGCGGCTTGCGGGAGCGGCATGACGCGCACGATCGGCAGCTCCTGGGTGCGCGCGGCAGCAGCTTCGGCGAGGGCGCCGACCCGCAGGCGCCGCTGCAGCTCGGCGACCTGCCTCTCCAGTTCGCGGACGGTGGCGGCGTGCCGGGCGTCGATGCGGGAGACGGTGGCAGCATGGTCGGCGGCCTGATCGGCGAGCTGCTGCTGGAGGCCCTTGATGAGGAGCTCGGCGCCGGCGCGGAGTACGCGCTGCCGCTCTATCTCGTCGGCGGCCCGGTGCTTGCGGGCGAGCTTCGGCCGCCGGTCGAGGGCTCCGAGTCGGGGCAGGTATTCGGTGAGGGTCACTGCTTCTCCTGCGGTTGGATGCGGCGGCGGGCGATGGACTCCCCCCACACGGCCAGGAAGCCCATGGCGGCGATGACGGCGAGGCCGACCCAGATCACGACGCCACCAGCCCGGTGCGGACGACGTAGCCGGACGCCTCGCTGTCGGCGAAGTCGCGGGCGACCCGCAGCGCGAAGTTGCGCTCCCGCTCGAGGGCGAGCTGGGCCTCCAGGTCGGCGGTCCGCTCCGTCAGTCGGGCGACCGCGGCGCGCATCTCCGGGTTCGACATGGGCCGCCGCTCGGTGAGCTCGTTGCTGGCGGCTGTCCACGTGTGGGGTCGGTCCCAGTCGGCGGTCGGGTAGGCGCCCTGGAGGAGGGCGGCGATGCGCTGGGATCCGCCGGCCGGGAGCCGGATGAGCCGCCCGTGGGGGTCGAGGGCGCGGGCGAGGTAGTGGCGGGTGCTGGGCCCGCTGGTGTCGGTCCAGATGGGGGTGACGAGGACGGTCGCAGCGTCGGGTGCGATCTGGTGGAGGCGGTGGGGCAGTTGCTTGAGGTGCCTGCGCCGCCGGGATGCGGACGCCTTCCGCGGCCGGGTGGGCAGGGCTTCGATGGTGGCCATCACGCGGTCACCTCCCGTGCGGCGCCCATGAGCGCGTCGGCGACGTCGTGCTGGCTGCGGTCGAGGAGCTCCCACGTGCCGGCCGGGCACATGAGGTGGTCGCTGAGCGCCTGGTAGGCGGTGTGGGCGGCGTCCGGGTCGTCGCCTGCCGCGGTTTCGAGGTGTCGGATGATGCGGTGGTCGTGGGGGTCCCAGCCGTCGACGGCGACGACCGTGCCAGCCGCGGCGGCGAGGATGGCGGCAGTGGACTGGGCGGCCATCACTCGCCTCCTGCCGCGGCCTTGAGGCGGGCGATCTCCTCGCGTGCGGCGGCGAGTTCGTCTTCGGCCGTGCGCTCCCGCTCGACGGCTTTGGCGATGCCGTCCCTCCAGCGCTGCACCCCGGCGAGGACGCGGTCAGCGACGGCAAGCTGCTTCTCGGCCGGCATGCCGGACTTGAACATCATCTGGAGGTCGTTTGCGGTGGCCTTGCTGCTGGCGCGCAGGGTCAGAGATGCGATGGGGTAGGGGCCGGACTCGACGGTGCCGGTCTCGTCCCAGAAGTCGTAGGCGCGCATGGTCACGCCTCCTTCGGCGTGGTGGGGTAGGGGAATGCGGGGGTGACGGCGTCGGGGTCGGCGTCGTAGAGGAGATGCCGCTGCTCGGCGAGCTCACCGTCGGTGGCGTGGGGGGCGTCGTCGACGGCTTCCGGGTGGGCGAGCAGCCAGCACAGGCGGGCGACACTGCGGTCCACCGCGGCCTGCGCGCGCTGACGGGCGGTCAGGTCCCGCAGGTCGGCCTTGAGGCGGGCGCGGGGTGCGTCGGAGGTGGGGCTGGTCATGAGGTGACCTCCATCCACGTGCTGTAGGTCACGTCGCGCCGCACGAGGACCGCGTCGGGCCAGCTCTCGCGGTAGCGGGCGAGGCGGGTCTCCTGCTCGCTGCGGCTGGTGGGGGTGCCGTCCTCGAGGACGCGCCCGTCGGGGATGCGGACCGCGTAGTGCGTGACGGTGGTGGTGTGGCCGGTCATCGCTGGCCTCCCGCCTCGTGGCGGGCCCACGTCTCCCGGTCGGCCTCGAAGGCCTCCCAGTACGTGTAGAGCAGCTCCGCGAACGCCTGGTCCCGCTCCTGCTCCGGCAGAAGCTCCCAGGCGAGACGGCCGATGTCCTCCGGCGTGAACCCCTCCGGGTGCGTGGCCTTCAGCTCCTCCTCCGCCTGCTCGAACAGCGCCGTCAGCGGAGTGAGCATCCGGACCCGGCTGGTGATCTGGTCGAACGCGTCGAGCGGGTACTCGTCGAACGGGGTCAGGTCGCTCACGACGCCTCCCCGAATCCGAGCTGGGTGGGGAACTGGGCCGCGTAGTAGCGGTTCCACGTGTCCTCGAAGACGGGCCGGTGTCGCTCCGTCCAGGCGTAGGTCTTGCGCACCGAACCGTTCGGCAGATCCGCCTGCCTCTTGCCCGGCTTCTCCCCGTGCTCCGCCTCGTACAGGGAGGCTGCGCGCCGGCCGAACCAGGACTGCACCGACTCGATCTCGCGGCGCTTCAGGCCCTTGCTCTTCAGGAAGTCCGGCACGTACAGCGGCACGTCGAGCGGGTCGATCTCCGGTTCTTCGCCGAGCGCCTTCGCGGCGACCAGGCGGGCCTTCGTCTCCAGCCATGCGCCGTCGACGATGCCCTCGGCTACCTTCAGCACTCGCATGCGGGCCTCGGCGAGCTCGACCGCCTCGACGGCTCCGGAGCGCAGAGCCGGCGTCGCCTTCTCCTCGACCTCCAGTAGGTAGGTGCGGACCCGTTGGGCGACAGCGGACTCGGTGAGGAGCTGGCCGACGTTCAGGATCGCCCGGCGGGAGAAGACGGTCAGGGAACGAGCCTTTGGGTTTGCGTCCGTCAGGTTGACGGAGACAAAAGCCCGGTATTCCTCACCGCGAAGGACCCGCACGCCGTTCTCGGTCAGCTCATCGCGGTTCCTGCGGATGATGCTCTCGATGGCGTCGACGTCGACCTCGTAGTAGGTGGCGACGGTGGGGATGTCGGCGTGCACGCCGTCCGGCAGCAGGGCCAGTGCCTTGACCTTGTCGAGGACGTCGACGCGGTCGGCGGTCTGGGCCCGCATCGTGCGGGACTCGGTGAGTACCAACTCACCGGATTGATCTGGGACCATGGCCATCAGGTCCACTCCTGTTTCTCTCAGGGATCTGTGGGTGGATCGCGCGGCGTCAGCCGCGGGGCCCCGGCTGCCGGTGCGACGGCGGTTGGGGCTCAATGCCGCTCAAGCGGCGGGCTTGGCGTACTTGTTCGGCAGTCGCTCGCCCTGGGACTGCACCCAGCGGATGTGCGCGGCCGTCAGCCGCGGCGACTTGCCGACGTAGGTGCGAGGGATCCGGCCGTCTCGGCAGGCTTCGAGCACCCAGTTGGTGTTCTTGCCGAGGATCTCGGCGGCCTGCTCGGGAGTGAAGCAGCGGAGCTCCAGGTCGGCGGCGGTCTGCATTGCGGTGAACTGCTCGATCGCTTCGGCGAGGCGCAGGATGGCTGCTTCTGTCGGCCGATCAGGCGTGGTCGCGGTGGGGGGAGCAAGGTCGTTCGTGGTCACGATTCATCTCCTGGTGTGTGATGGCGCGGATGGGCACGTCCAGGTAGGCGGCGTAGAGGTGGAGGGTTTCGTCGCCGGCTCCCTGCTTGTCGTCCTCGACGCGGGAGAGGAAGCCTGGATCTCTGCCGATGTCTCTCGCGAGCCGCCGAAGGCTGATCCCCTGGGCCTCGCGGATAGCCCTCATTGCGGCTCCGTTGGATCTCACACACTCAACGTAGACCCAATAACGCGGCAGCAGCAAGAGGGTTGCGCCGGATTCTTTGGGTGTTCGTTCGGGTTACGTTGGCGCTATGTCGCCTCCATTGAGGCCGAACCTTGGCCAGAGGTGTGCGGAGCGCAGGGGCGCACGCACGGCGCGCAAACACAACAGGCGGTTAACGAAGCAACAAAAATGCTCCTCCAACACCGATCAATCCTGGTCAATTGGGGGAGCCGGTGGGTGCGTGTTGCCAAACCGTGCGGCATGATGGCAGTCATGACAGAGGACCGGACCACTTGGGCATGGGTCGAGCTCGGAGCCGCCATCAGGGCGGCTCGGGAAGCACGCGGCCTCCGCCAGGTCGACCTCGCCGACCTGGCCGGAGTCAGCGAAGGCACCATCCAGAACCTGGAGAACGGTGACCGACGGCCCCGCATCCCGCCTTCTCTCGCCAAGGTCGAACCTCACCTCGGCTGGGCTCCCGAATCCGGTCTCGCCATCCTTCGCGGCGAAACGCCCACTACCCTGCACGAGCCGGCTGACGACAGGGCCCAGATGCGCCGAGACCTCCCTCTGCGGATCGTCGACGAGCTGGAGAGCAGCGACCCGCTCCTCGACTCCACCGTCATCCAACTGCCGGGCACCGATGGCGCCCGCATGACCGTCGTTGTGCGCGGCCGCCCCGACGCCACTCCCGAAGAGATCCAGGAAGCCCTTCTCGCGTGGCGCCGCACCGAGCAGGAGCTCCGTCGACTCCCGGGCGAAGACGAGCCCCGGGCAGCTAACGGCTCGTAGTCATCTGCATGCTCAAAGCGCACAACCCCTCTACATGCAGCCCCGTCGTGTGATGTGATGTAGGACACCACGAAGGAGGGCGCCCGCGGTGGCCTGGGGTAGGGAGACCTATGTCTGTGCGGGTTCTGAGTGTGACTGGAATGCCGTTCCACGTCGATGTCTGGGTCGAGGACCACGACAACGGCGTATTCACCGTCTACATCGACGAAGATCTGATCACGGAGCGCGGTGCACGCGCTCTGCAGAAAGTACTCAGCAGTACCATCAATGGATGGCGACGACTCGACTCATCGACCGTCCGCGCAGCACTGCACGCCATCAGCAGCTGACCGGTGGCGAGGTGGCCGATGGCGTACAGCGAGAAGCGCGGCTACGACAAGGCGGCCCGCAAGTACAGGTACCGCGGCAGGTATCTCCTGCCTGACGGCGTCACCTACGGGAGCGTCAGCCGCGACGACAACGGACAGCCGTTCTACAGGGCGCGGGATGCCGAGAACTTCGCAGCCGGCCTTGAGGTCGACGTGCGGCGCAAGACATTCATCAACCCTCGGGACAGCCGGATCACCGTCGCCGAGTGGGCGGAGCTGTGGATCGAGTCGGTGGAGTTGGCCAACCGGAGCGACAGGACATACCGGCAGCGTCTGCGGTCGGTGGTCCTGCCGCGGTGGGGCGACATCGCGATGGGAGACGTCAGCGAGGTCGCCGTCAAGACGTGGGAGAAGGACCTGCGTGGCAGGTACAAGCCGCGCTACGTGAAGTCGATCATGTCCGTGATGCGGGTCATGTTCGATGATGCGGTCGCCTCCAAGGTTCGCGGAGACAACCCCGTCCCGACGTTGAAGTCCCGCCGCCGCGGTCGCTACAAGGGCAAGCAGCAGCACGACGAGGTGGTCATCGCCACCCCGCGCCAGACATGGCTGCTGGCCCGCAACGCCTACGCGATGCGCGGCATCGTCGGCTACGGGATGGTTCTCACCATCGCCTACTGCGGGCTTCGGATCTCCGAGGTGGCCGGCCTGCGCCGGGAGCATCTGCTGTTGAAGGACCACGGGCAGGGCTGCCGTCTCCTCGTACAGGAGCAGAGCCAGTACGTCGACGGCGAGAAGCGGCAGGTGGCGCCGAAGTACGAGTCGACCGGCAGCATCATCCTCCCTCCATTCCTGGCCGGTGTGCTGGGCCAAGTGCTGGAGTCGCACACGTCGCCGTGGGTTTTTCCGAGTCCCACGGGCCGGAAGATGGACACGGGTGCGTACTTCTACGCCGACGTGTGGCGGCGCTTCGTCGACGGGCATAGCGCCGAGCCGGACCGTCTGGGAAGGCCGTCGCGGCTGCCGGACATGATGGCGGTTGCCGGCATCGAGAATCTGGTTCCGCACGGTCTTCGCCACTCGATGAAGGTCTGGCTGGATGAGTTGAAGCATCCGCGGGTAGCAGTGGAAGAGCGGATGCGGCACGTTGTACCTGGGGTTGAGGGAACCTACAGTCACACGACGCTGGCGATGGAGTTGGACATCGCGGCGGACCTGCACAGGTTGTGGGAGACCTCGGCGGTAGCGAGGGACCATCACCGGGAGTGGGATGTTCCTCGACCTCGCCGCGGGGAGAAGGCGTCAGTCGAGTTGATCTCCCAGGAATCTCCCACACCGCAGATTAGTGATCGGGAAGATGAGCCGGCTGCGTAGGGGATCTGGCGTATGACCTGGACGTTCGCCCCGTAGCCTCAGGCCACCATCAGGGGAGAAGAGGTCCGTCTCGGACGATCCCCCGCGTCGCCCGAGACGGACGGCAGACGCGACCTGCACCCGTGCGGGCCGGTCGCCGCCCCTGAGTATAGTTGGCTGGCAGCCAGTCAACGCAGGAGTTCCAGGATGTCCCCGCGCAGCGCCTCGGTCAATGAAGAATTGCGGCGGCGTTCCCGTGAGCGTCTGCTGCAGGCGGCGGTCGAGCTGGTCAGCGAGCGCGGGTACGAGGCGACGACGCTGACGGACATCGCCGACCGGGCCGGGTCGGCCCGGGGGTTGGTGTCGTACTACTTCCCGGGCAAGCGCCAACTCGTGCAGTCCGCCGTGCACCGGCTGATGCACCGGACGCTGGAGGAGGCGCTGGAGCGCGAGCCTCGCACCGACGACGGGCGCGAGCGGATGGCACGGGCCGTCGACGCCGTCCTCGGCCTGGCCCGGGACCACACCGTGCTGATGCGCCAGCACATGTCGGGGCTGCTGCAGGCCGAGGGGTTCGTACGGTGCCCGGAGCAGCAACGGCTGGCCGAGCTGCTGCGCGAGACCGTGGCCCGGTACGGATCGCAGGACGTGGACGCCGACTACCCGATGCTGCGGTCCTGGCTCATGGGCGCCGTCTACGCGATGGTGCTGCCGAACGTGCCGATGACACTCACGGACCTGCGCGCGGAGCTGTTCGGGCGGTACCGGCTGGAGTGGGACATGGGGGACCCCCCGGACACCGAAGAGCCCCGGACATCCTGCGAGCGGGACCTCTCGCGGTTCTTCTCGACCGGCGCCCGGCCGCAGCGGCGGTAGCGGGACGCCCCCGCGACCGGGGTCCGAAGCCGGCGGCCGGGCGTCACAGCGGCAGTGGCCGGGCCGTTCAACGCAGGTGGCCGGTGATCGATCGGCGCGTCATCGCCCCGGCGGTCGGGCGAGGCGGGTTCGCGGACCGACCGGCGCTCCGGTGGGGCGTGCCGCACGGCCACACGGAATCCGCGCCCGCGGGTCCGGCCCCTGCGGCATGCGCACCGGATACGGTCCGGCCCCGCCGGACGGGTCCCCGCGGGACTGGTCCCCGCGGTCGGCCCGGCGTCAGCGGCGGGCATGCCGCGGCGCGAGGTAACCCGCGTCGCGGGCCTGGGCGATGAGGCGCAGGGTCTTGCGCCGGCTGTGACCGGTCGCGCACATCACCGCCAGCACCGGGTCGACGCCGTCGTCGCGGGCCGCACGGTACTCCTCGGCGATCAGCCTGCGGCCCTCGACGCCGCGGGGCCAGGCCGGGCGGGCCCGCCGCGCGCCGGACGCCATGGCGTCCGGCGGCTCGCCGCCCCCACCGCCGTCGCCGTCCCAGCCCTCCCAGCCCTCCCAGCCGTTCCGGCCGTCCCCGCCCTCTCGGTCCGAACCGTTCCAGCCCTCCCAGCCGTTCCGGCCGTCCCCGTCCTCTCGGTTCCAGCCGTCCCGCCCGCCTGGGCTCTCCCGGACCACCCGGGCACCCTCGATCGCGGGGCCGTTCCAGTCCTGCTGACCGTTCCAACCCCGCGCCTCGACGATCCGCACACGTCCCCCGTCATCCGGCGCCGCCGCGTGGGGCTCGGTCGAGCCGTGGGCGGGCTCCACGCCCACTCCCCCGTCCTCCCACCCGGCGGACCCGTACGCGGCGGTCTCCGGCCTCGATCCGCAGGCCTCGAACAGCGGTCCCTCGATCCAGTCCGCGAGCTGGGTCAAGTCGGCCAAAGAGAGCGGCGGTTGGGCGCGTACGTCCTCCAGGGACACGCATCCGTCGGCCACCACCGCGAGGACGTCGACCCGGGCACCGTCGCGGAACGCGAGGCGGACCTGGAACCACGCCGTCGCTCCGGCGTCCTCCTGCACTTCCCAGGCGGGCCACACGGACACGGCGCTGTCGGCCTCGGACCGGTCGGAAAGATTAAGAAACGATGCTTCTAGCACACACGCAACGTAACCGCATGATCACTTTCCATACGAACGGACACGCGTGACCGTCGCGGTCATGGCACCCCGTCAGCGCAGCGGGGCCGGAGGCGCGGGGAGGGAGCGTGCCGCCCGCGCGTCGCGGGTCCCGGGCCGCGCCGGCCGCCCGGCGGTCCGCTCATCCCGGCGGGGGTGATGCGGCGTGCGCCGCCCGGCCGAGCCTCAGCACCGCCCGCTCCACCTCCGGCAGCGCCTGCTGCCCGAGGACCGCGAGGACGATCGCGGCGAGGACCGAGGCCCAGGCGAGCGGTCCGAGCGGGGTGCAGCCGAAGAAGTGGCTCGGCCCGGGAGTCTGCACCAGCAGCACCAGGGCCGCGGCCGAACCGAGCACGGTGGCCCGCACCAGGGGGCTGTCGCGGCGGTCGGCGAGGGTCTGGGCGAGTTGGGTGCCCACCACCGCGCACAACGCCATCGTCGTGGACCGGCGGCGCGTTCCCGGGGTGAACCGGCCGAACAGCCAGGCCACCACCGCGCCCAGGCAGGTGGTGAGGGCCCGGTGGCGGATCTGCCGCATCAGCGGCGTGCCGAGCAGCGACGTGCCGAGCGGCTCACCGGCGTGGCCGGCGGAGGCGGCCGGCCGCGGGGCGACCGCGACGGCCATGGCCGGGAACAGGTCCGTGAACAGGTTCACCAGCAGCATCTGCCGTGTCGACAGCGGCGCGGACCCGCCGAGCAGCGTGCCCACCACGCCGAACCCGACCTCCCCCGCGTTCCCGCCGATCAGGATCGCGATGGCGTCGGCGACGCTGTGCCACAGGGCGCGGCCCTCGCCGACGGCCTCGACGAGCGCGCCGAGGTCGTCGGTGAGGACCAGGTCGGCCGCGTTGCGCGCCGCGGCCGAACCGCGCGCGTTGATGCCGACGCCGACATCCGCGGCACGGATGGCCGCCGCGTCGTTGGCGCCGTCGCCGACCATGCCGACCACCCGGCCGCCGTCCCGAATCGCCTCCACGACCATCAGCTTCTGCTCGGGCGCCACCCGGGCCACCACGCCGGCGCCGCTCAGCATGCGGACGCGTTCCGCCCGGTCGGCGGCGGCGAGTTCGTCCCCGGTGACGACGGTCGTGTCCGCGGCCCACCCGAGCTGCACGGCGATCGCCCTGGCGGTCTGGGGGTGGTCGCCGGTCAGCATCACCGGCCGGACGCCCTCCTCCCGCAGCCCCCGCACCAGCGCCGTGGACGTCTCCCGCGGCACGTCGGCCAGCGCCACCATGCCGGTGAACTCCAGGCCGTGCAACGGCTCGTCGATGACGTCGGCGGCGTCCTCCCCCTCACCGAGGGCTCGCAGAGCCACCGCCAGGACGCGCAGGCCGTCCCGGGCCAGGGAGTGGGCGGTGCCCGCGGCACGGGCCGGAGGACCCGTGCAGGCGGGCAGGACGGTCTCCGGCGCCCCCTTGACCACCAGCACCCGCACCCCGTCCGCGCCGCGTCCCACGGCGGCCGCGTAGCCGCGACCCGCCTCGAACGGCCGGCCCTCGCACTGCTCCCACTCCGGATCGCGGTCGGCGGCGTCCAGGATCGCCTCGTCGGTGGCGTGGACGGGCTGCGCGGTACCGCCGTTGAGCCTCGGGCAGGCGCGCGCGGCGGTCCGCAGCACGTTCCCGTCGCTCGTCCGGGCCCCGTCCGCGCCGGTGGTGCGTACCAGGCGCAGCCGGTTCTCGGTCAGCGTGCCCGTCTTGTCGAAGCAGACGGTGTCCATCCGGCCCAGCGCCTCCAGGGTGCGCGGGGCACGGACCAGGACGCCCCGGTGGCTGAGCCGTCTGGCCGCCGCCAGTTGCGCCACGGTCGCCACCAGCGGAAGTCCCTCCGGGACGGCGGCCACGGCCACGGCCACGCCGCCGCTCACCGCCTGCCGGACCGGAGTGCCGCGCAGCAGCGCCAGCCCGGTCACCGCGGCGCCGCCCGCCAGGGTCAACGGCAGTGCGCGGCCGGTGAGTTCCTGCAGGCGCGCCTGCACGCCCCCGGCCGGCGGTGTGCGGGCGGCCAGGGAGGCGGCGCGGGCCGCCTCGGTTCGCTCGCCGGTCTCCACGACGACGGCGCGGGCTTCCCCGGCCACCACCGTGGTCCCCTCGAAGACCATGCAGTGGCGCTCCGCGACCGGCACGTGGGGGGCGGGATCCGTCTGCTTCTCCACCGGCAGCGACTCGCCGGTGAGCGCCGACTCGTCCACCTCCAGGCCCTCCGTCCACAGCAGGCGCGCGTCGGCGGGGACGACGTCGTCGCCCTGCAGTTCGATCACATCGCCCGGCGCCAGCCGGAACGCGTCCACGGTCCGCGGCCCCGGTTCGGCCGCTACGCGGGCCTTCCGCTTCTGCTCGTCCCGCAGCCCGGACAGCGCCCGCTCGGCACGGAGCCGTTGCACACCGCCGACCAGGGCGTTGATGTCGAGCGCGCCGATGACCAGCAGCGCGTCGACGGCCGAGCCGAGGATCGCGGAGGCCGCCGAGCCGACCGCGAGCACCGGAGTGAGCGGATCGTCCAGTTCGCCGCGTACCGCGCGGGCGAGCCCGACCGTCCAGCGGGCCGGTGCCAGGACCGGTGCACCGCCGGCGGTGCCGACGGCTCGGCGGACGCGGTCGGTGGCGCGTTCCAGCGGGGTCGGCGCCTCCTCCTCGGCCCGGTGGGCGAGACGGTCGCGCACGGTGTCCGGGGCCAGCTCGTGCCACGCCACCCGGGGCCGGGGATGCGGCTCCCGGGCCGCCGCCACGGAGAACGCCGCACGGGCACCGCTCACCAGGGCGACCGCCGCACCGGCGTCGACCGGCGCGTGTCGCAGCCCCGGCAGGGGGGTGCGCCGGCCGCCGCGCGCCCCGCCGACGGCGACGAGCAGCCCGGACAGGGCGGCGCCGGACCGGGCCAGGACCTGGGCCCGGCGCCCGACCACGCGTGCCGCGGGAATCGCGGTCAGCAGCCGCCAGACGTCGGGGGCGCCCCGCGGTACCACCAGGTCCGCTCCCCACACGACGGCGGCGTCCCGGTCCGCGAGCGCGACGGCCACGTCGCCGGCGAGCAGCCCGGCCAGCACGTCCCGGTCGTCGGCCGAGGCGGGCCGGGCGACCGTCATGACGCCGCCGGGCCCGCGCAGCGCCGACACGACCTCGGCGAACCGTCGGCCGCCGCGCACCACGTGGTCGGCGAGGCCGGTGAGTTCCTCCAGTGCGGGATCCTCGACGACCACGACGTCCAGTCCGGCCCGCCGCGCGGCGTCCAGGACGGACTCGGCCCACGGGTCCGCACCGCCGGCGGTGCGCAGCGCGGTGGGGTGCAGCACGAGCGTGCGCACGTTCTCCAACTGCCTCAGCCGCTCCGGATCGCGCACCAGCACACCGGTACGGGCCAGCGCGCAGCCGAGTACGGCGTTGAAGGCGGCGGGGCCGTAGCGGGCGGCCTTGGGCGAGCCGGCCAGCACCGCCTCGGCCGCGTCGGCCGGCTCGTGCTTGACCAGCAGCGTGGCGGCCGCGCCGAGGACGCTTCCGGTGCCCGCGTGGGCGGCGTACTCCTGGGCGGGCGTGGTGCGCAGCGGCGGACGTGTGCGGGCGTCCGGGGCGACGTCGGGGCGGTCCGGTGCGCACAGCAGGTCGTGGTCGGCGTCGAAGGCCGCCGCCCGGGCCACCGCGTCCGCCAGTTGCAGGGTCCGCAGCGCCCCGTCGAGCAGCAGGGCGGTCGGGGTCTGCCCGGTGCCGTGCGCGGCGGCGTTGGCCGCGGCCAGCAGCAGGTCCATCCGCGAGCGGCCCAGCCGTGCGCGCAGCAGGCGGCGAGCGCGGGGGTTCTCCCGCAGCAGGGTCACGGCGGCGGTCACCAGCCGCGGCGAGGGCGGCAGCCGCAGCGAGCGCGCGAGCAGTCCGGCCGCCGTGCCGACCGCGTCGGCCAGCAGCGCCGCCGCGGCCGTCCGCACGCCCGCCGGGTCGCCGGGGTGCGCGAACTCCTCCACCGTCTCGTCCGTCGAGCCGAGGCCGTGCCGACGGGCCAGTCCGGTCGCCCGGTCCACTATCCGGTCGGTCACGCCGCCCTCCGCCGCGGCGACCACCAGCCGCTTCAGCCCGCTGTCCCAGTAGGCGTAGTCGACGTCCGGGCGGCGCTCCAGCGAGGCGGCGACGCGCCGTGCCGCGGGTTCGGCGCCCCCCTCCCGCCGTACCCGCTCCGGGGTCTCGGCGCGGAGCGCCAGGTGTGCCCGGCGCCCCGAACGCCAGGCTCCGGCGCCCGGTCCGTGCAGGGCGGCACGGGCGACCCGGCCCACTCGGAGTGCGCCTTCCGCTCCGCGCGCCCCGGCGCGTGCCGTCCCGGCCACCGCGCCGGCGGTCACGCCGACCGCGGCCGGCGCGCCGCGGGAGAGCAGACGCGGGCCTGCCAGCAGCAGTTCCGCGGCGGCCGCGGAGGACGCTCCCAGCAGTCCCGATCGCCTCACAGCGGCACCACCTCAGGCGGTGCCGCGGTCGCGCGCCGAACCCGAAGACCTCGCTCCGGCCCTCGCACCCGCCCTGGCAGCCGGCTTCGCAGCCGACTTCGCGGCCGGCTTCCTGCGGGTGCCCGCCGTGGTCTTCCTGCCGGTGCCCGCCGTGCTCGTCCTGGCGGTACGCGCTGTCGTCTTCCTGCGGGTGCCCGCCGTGGTCTTCCTGCCGGTACTCCCCGTGACCTGCCCGGTGGGCTTCTCCGCAGCCTTCCCATCCGCGGACTTCCCATCCGCGGACTTCCCGGCCGAAGCCGAACGCGTGCGGCGGGACGCCGCGCCGCCCGAGGAAGTGCGGCGCGTGGAGCCTGAGCCGCTTCGCGCGCCGGAAGGGGCCGCCTCTCCCTCTCCCCCGGCAGCGGCCCCGTGCTCGGGTGCCGACGCCTGCTCGGCGCGGTCGCTCCCGGCCGGCCTGGGCCGGGTCAGCCAGGCCACGGCCGCACCGGTCACGGCGACGGGCCACTCCACCACCCCGGTGACGCCCAGGACCCCGGCTCCGGTGTACACCGCCAGTCGGCGCCCGCGCGGCGACACGGCTCCGACCTTGTCCAGCGTCCCACCGGCCACCCTGCCCGCCAGCCTCACGCCCGGCACCCTGCGCAGGGCGGAGGCCGCGGTGCGCAGCGGGCCCGCCGTAGAGGTCGTCGTGGACGACTGCTGCGTAGCCATGACTCTTCCACCTCGCATGACGGCACGATCCGGTCGGCCGGGTGCCCGGGTTGCGGCCCTTCGTCACCTCGCGGTGCGGCGCGGCTGCGACGGACTCGCACATCGGATACCGGGGCGGGTTCCCCGTGCCGGTAGCCCGGCGTTGGTCCGTCCGTGCGGCGGTGGAGCCGGCACGACCCGGCCGGGCGACGTGAAGCCGCGCCGGACGGCGGCAAGACGGACCGCGACCCGGACGCAGTGCCGCGGCGCCGCACGGCACTCCGCCCGACAGCCGTGGTCCGTACCGCGCCGTGGCCGTCCCGGTCATCCGGCCTGTGATCGAGCCTACGCCGGTGGAGGCGCATGCGCAGGCGAGGAACCGCTGGGGCCCCTGCCGCGGTCAGCCCGTCCGGCCCCGCCACCGGGGTTCGAACCTCGCCCACTCCACGTCCCACTGCCGCACGCGCCGGTACTCCAGCCGGCAGCGGACGGCACGGCCCGCGACGAACGGGACCGCGGCCGTGCTCGCCCCGGCCAGCACTCCGATCAGGGCGGACCTCAGGCGGGCCCGGGAGGCGGTGACGGGCGGGCCGACGAGGCGGCCGGCCGGGTCCGTCCAGACGGTGACCTCGTTACCGCCGGCGCTGTCCGGGCTGACCAGGACCCGGCCGGAGTGCCGGGAACCGTCCGGCGCGGACCAGGTCGCCTCCACCCACACGCGGTCGCCGTCCGAGGCGCCCCGGTCGGCCGGGCCGGGCACGCCTCCCGCGAGGCGCGCGGCGGTCGGCCGCCACTCGGCGCGCTCCCGGGCCAGTCCCCGCTCGACGGAACCGGCGGCCACCAGGCCGGCGAGCACCCCGGCCAGGACGGTGACCGTCCAGGCCGCGAGCAGCACCCAGGCCTCCACCTTGTCGGCGCGGCGCCTGAGCGGGTTGCGCCGCCAGCGCCACAGCCAGACCGTCGGACCTCGGAACGCCATCGAAGGCATCCTCCTCGTGAGCGGGCGAACATCCCGGGCACCGTCCCATACGGGAGGCGGCCGCCCGATGCTCAGGGCGAATCCTCCGGGCCGAGACTGCCATGCGCCGGCGGACCTCGGGTCCATTGCCGTGGAACACGTCCGGGGACGTCCGCTGTGTGCCACAATCGCCGCCCCGACCTGGGTCGACGCCCGCCGGAGAGGTGACTGTCAGTGGTGCGGTGCAGACTGGCCGATGTCCGGGACGAAGACGCCCGGGCGGCAACGTCGCGGAGGTGATCGGCATGGTCGAGGTACTGCTCGCCGTGGGCACGCGCAAGGGCCTGTTCATCGGGCGCCGCCGGGGTGGCGACTGGGAGTTCGACGAGAGTCCCTACTTCAACGCACAGGCGGTCTACTCGCTGGCCGTGGACACCCGGTCGGGCACCCCGCGGCTGCTGGCCGGCGGTGACAGCGCGCACTGGGGACCGTCGGTGTTCCACTCCGACGACCTGGGCCGCACCTGGACTGAGCCGGCCCAGCCGGCCGTCAGGTTCCCGCAGGACACGGGGGCCTCGCTGGAGCGGGTGTGGCAGCTGCACCCGTCGGCGGCGGAGCCGGACGTGGTGTACGCGGGCACCGAGCCTGCCGCGCTGTACCGGTCGGAGGACCGCGGTGAGAGCTTCCGGCTCGTCCGACCGCTGTGGGAACATCCCACCCGCTCCCGGTGGGTGCCGGGCGGCGGCGGGGAGGGCCTGCACACCGTCCTCACGGACGCGCGGGACCCGCGGGCGGTGACGGTGGCCGTGTCGACGGCGGGCGTGTTCCGCACCACCGACGGCGGCGCGAGCTGGGCTCCGTCCAACTCGGGTGTCTCCGCGGTGTTCCTGCCCGACCCGGACCCGGAGTTCGGCCAGTGCGTGCACAAGGTCGCGCGGGACGCGGCCGACCCCGACCGCCTGTACCTGCAGAACCACTGGGGGGTCTACCGCAGCGACGACGCGGGCGGGCACTGGACCGACATCGGCGAGGGCCTGCCGTCCACGTTCGGTTTCGCCGTGGCCGCGCACCCGCACCGCGGGGACACCGCCTACGTCTTCCCGATCAACGCCGACTCCGACCGCGTGCCCGCGGGCCGGCGCTGCCGCGTCTTCAGGACGGCCGACGCCGGCCGGTCATGGGAACCGCTCACCTCCGGCCTTCCTCAGCAGGACCACTACGGCACGGTGTTGCGCGACGCGCTGTGCACGGACGACGCCGACCCGGCGGGCGTCTACTTCGGCAACCGCAACGGCGAGGTGTACGCCTCCGCCGACGACGGCGACAGCTGGCGGCAGTTGGCGTCCCACCTGCCGGACGTGCTGTGCGTGCGGGCAGCGGTCGTGGCCTGAGGCGGCCGGGCCTCGCACGGGGCAACGCCCGGGCTCCGCACACCGGTTGAGTGGGGTTGCCTCCACGCGCGCGGAAAGGCACATGCCTCGGAGCTCACAGCCGGCGAGAGTCCGGCGCCCCCGCGCACGGGGCCGCTGGACTCCGCGCCGTCCGGGTCGACCTGCGCTACGGCAGGCGCCAGTCCACCGGCTGCGCGCCCTGCCGCTGCAGCAGGTCGTTCGCCCTGCTGAACGGACGCGAGCCGAAGAAGCCCCGGTCCGCCGACATGGGCGACGGGTGGGCGGACTCGATCGCCGGGAGATCACCCAGCAGCGGACGCAGATTGCGCGCGTCGCGCCCCCACAGGACGGACACCAGCGGCTTGCCGCGGCCGGCGAGGGCCCGGATCGCCTGCTCGGTGACCTCCTCCCAGCCCTTGCCCCGGTGGGCCGCGGGTTTGCGCGGGGCCGTCGTCAACGCCCTGTTGAGCAACAGCACACCCTGCCGCGCCCACGGCGTCAGATCGCCGTTCGACGGCCTGGGCAACCCGAGGTCGGAGTGCATCTCCCGGAAGATGTTCTCCAGACTTCCCGGCAACGAACGCACCTCCGGCGAGACCGCGAAACTCAGTCCGATGGCCATCCCCGGTGTGGGGTAGGGATCCTGCCCCACGATCAGGACACGGACGTCGTCGAAAGGCTGCTGGAAGGCCCGCAGGACGTTCGCCCCGGACGGCAGGTAGGTCCGTCCCGCCGCTATCTCGGCCCGGAGGAAGTCCCCCATGCCCGCGATGCGTTCGGCCACGGGTTCAAGAGCCTTCGCCCAGCCTGCTTCTACAAGTTCATACAAGGGTCGTGGTGCCACGGCGCCTCACTCTACTGGTGGGTGCCGCGCCCCGGCACAACACGGAACCCTCACGCACGGCCGCCGGGCTTGGCGCTACCCTCCTCCTCGTCGAGTCGTCGAGGTCTTCGGACCGGTCGAGCAGATCAGGACCGGTCGAGCAGATCGCACAGCCGGTCGCCGGAGAGGAGGGGAGCCCGTTGCATCCAGTGATCAAGCCACTGCGCCACGGTCGACGCGCCTGTTCGGCGCCTCGTGTCCGATGCACCGGTCCTGGATCTCCCGCCCGCAGGGTGGGGCCGTCGTTCCCGGGGGGAAGGCGGCCGGTGGACCGGCGCCTGCCGTGACCGGGTCGGCCGCCGCACCGCGACACGCCTTCCTCGCCGTCGACTCGGGTGGCTCCGGACTGCGTGTGGCCCTCGGGACTGCCGGCCGAGGTGTTCTCGGGCAGCGCTCCTGCGGGCAGCCGGTGCGCACCGGGGCACGCGGTATCGATGCGGAGCACCTGATGGAGCTGCTGGTGCCGCTGGTGCGGGCGCTGGGCACCGAGACGGGGATCTCCGCCCCGGGCACTGCGGTGGTCGGGGCGGCCGGGCTGGGCACGCTGGGCGCGGGCCTGCGTGCCGAGCTGCCGGGGGCGCTGCGGCGGGAGTTCGGCGTCCGGCGTCTCGCGCTGGCCGCGGACGCGGTCACCGCCTACGCCGGCGCCCTCGGCGCCCGGCCGGGCGCGGTGGTCGCCGCGGGTACCGGACTGGTCGCCGTCGGTACGGACCTGGTGCGCTGGCGTCGGGCGGACGGTTGGGGACATCTGCTGGGCGACTGCGGTGGCGGCGCGTGGATCGGCCGGGCCGGGCTGGAGGCGGCGCTGCGCGCCCACGACGGCAGGCCGGGCGGGTCGGGGCGGTTGCTGGCCCGGGCCGAGGAGGTGTTCGGGCCGATGCCCTCGCTGCCCGGCGCGCTGTACCCGCGCCCGGACCGGCCGGCCGTGCTCGCCTCGTTCGCCCCGCAGGTGGCCGCCTGCGCCGCGGCGGGAGCCGACCCGGTCGCCGACGGCATCCTGCGGGCGGCCGCCCGGCACATCGCCGAGTCCGCGGCGGCCGTGTGCCCGCCCTCCGGTGCGCCCCGGATCGCGTTGACCGGCGGGCTGCTCAACGTCGGCGCGCCGCTGCTGGTGCCGCTGGAGCGGGAACTGGCCGAGCGGCTTCCGCAGGCCGAGCGCGTGGCACCGGGGGGCGACCCGCTGCACGGCGCGGCGCGCATCGCCGCCGATCTGGCGAGGGACGCCCTCACTCTGCCGGGTGACGCGTCCCTGCTCCGGGTGACGGACGCGGCGGACGCGGACGGGTCGTGAGCGCGAGTTCCGCCCCTGCGCTCGCGGCGGGCCCCGAGGCCTCTGCGCTCGCGGCGGGCGGGTCCCGGCTTCGCGGGACCGGAACGCCGGAGGCCCCGCGGGGCGGCGAACCCGCTGATCACTTCTGATCCGTACGTACCTCATCAGACAAAACCGGACGGATACCGCTCACCTGCCCCCTCCCCGAACAGGGAAGTTCAGGAAGCCAGTAACATGCGGCGCCATGAGTTCCCCCACTGGGCCCGCGTCCGGCCTGCCAGTACGAATGCCGCGCCCCCGCCAGCCGGGACGGCACCGCCGTCCCGAACCGCTGGCGGCTCCCGAGGGCGCGCCCGCGCTCGTCCTCGCGGTGCCCGGCACGCCCAGCACCACCGCCCGCGGCCTCGCCGAGGAGGTCGTGAGCATCGCCCGCTCCGAGCTGCCCGGCCTGGATGCGCGGATCGGGTTCGTGGACGGGGACGACGAGGAGTTCGCCACGCTGCAGGCCGTGCTCTCGCACGCCGCGGAGGAGCGGACCGCACGCTACGAGCAGGCCGTGGCCGCCGGTGTGGAGGTCAAGGAGCCGGAGGGCCCGGTGGCCGTGGTGGTGCCGCTGCTGGCCGGCCCGGACGGCGCCCTGCTGCGTCAGGTCCGCCAGGCCGTCATGGACAGCCGGGTGGCGGCCGAACTGACCGATGTGCTCGGCCCGCACCCGCTGCTGGCGGAGGCACTGCACGTGCGGCTGTCGGAGTCGGGGCTGGCCCGCGCCGACCGCGCCCGCCTGTTCACGGTGGCGACCGCCGCGGACGGCATCGTGCTGGCCTCGGTCGGCGGCGAGGAGGCCGTGCAGGCGGCCGGCATCACCGGCATGCTGCTCGCCGCAAGGCTGGCCGTGCCGGTGATGGCTGCCGCGCTCGACCAGGAGGGCTCGATCGCCTCCGTGGCCGAGCAGTTGCGGTCCTCGGGTTCGCAGCAGCTGGCGCTGGCGCCCTACCTGATCGGCCCGGAGGTGGACCCGGCGCTGGTCGCGGGGGCCGCCGAGGAGGCCGGCTGCTCGGCCGCCGAGGCCCTGGGCGCCTACCCGGCCGTCGGCAAGCTCGCTCTGGCCAAGTACACGACGGCGCTGGGCATCACCCCGCAGCAGTCCCAGGGCACGCCGGCCCACTGATCCAGCACCACCACGGACGCCGCAGGACGAGGGCCCGCTCTGCTTCCCGGAGCGGGCCCTTCGGCATGCGGGCGCGGGGCGGGGCCGGTCAGCCGAAGACCACGCAGGACGCCGCCGTCACCCGGACGGAGCCGACACGCCGCGGCAGTCCGCCGTCCGGGTCGAGGGCGAACCAGGTGACGTCGCCGGAGCGCTCGTTGGCGACGTAGAGGCGGCCGCCCTCGCAGGTGAGGGCGCGGGGCCAGCGTCCACCGCACGACACCGTGCCGAGCAGCCGGAGTGCCGCTCCCCCTTCCTCGACGGCGAACGTCGACACCACGTCGTCGCCGCGGGTGGCGATCCACGCCCGGCGCCCGTCCGGGGAGACGGCGATCCCCGACGGGTAGGCGTCGCCGGCGGGCGCGCCGGGCAGCACCGCCGTCTCGGCGAGGGGCCGCAGCGAGCCGGCGGCGGCGTCCCAGCGGCAGACGGTGACGGTCGGGGAGAGTTCGTTGACGACGTAGGCGTACGGCGCGCGGGGGTGGAAAGCCAGGTGGCGGGGCCCCGACCCCGGCCGCAGGGCGGTCTCCCGGTGCAGTACGGGCCGGCCGCCGTCCAGTGCGCACACCCGTACCGAGTCGGTGCCCAGGTCGACGCTGACCGCCCAGCGTCCGCTGGGGTCGGGCTGCACCTGGTGGGCGTGCGGGCGCTGCTGGCGCGGGGTGTGGGGGCCGGATCCGGTGTGCCGGAGGACACCGGAGGCGGCCGGGGCGAGTGTCCCGTCGGCGCGTACCGGCACGGCGGTGACGCTGCCGGACCCGTAGTCCGCGGTGAGCAGGTGGCCGTCGTGCAGGCCGAGGTGGGTCGGCCCGCTGCCCACCGGCACCCGCGGGCCGGCCTGCTCGGGCTTGTCACCGTCCACGCGGTGGGCGTACACCGCGCCGTCGACGGTCTCGCTGACCGCGTAGAGGGTGCGTCCGTCGGGGGCGAGGGCCAGGCAGGAGGGGTCGGGCACGGCGCCCGAGGTACTGAGGACGGTGAGGGCGCCGCTGTCCCCGGCCACCGCCGCGGTCACGATGCCGGGGCCGCCGGCCGCCGTGAAGGAGCCGATGAACGCCCGCCGCCCGCCGTCCGGCACCGCTGATCCCCTCTCGCCGTGAGGCTCTTTCCGGGGGACGGTAGCAGTCGGCCGACCGCGCTTCGGGGCCGCCGGGGCGCGCCGCGCCGGGTGCGGGGCGGCCGTGCGGGTGGTTTCAGGCGCCGACGAGCGGTGAGCCGGACGGGGCGCGCAGTGGTGCGGCGAGTTCGGCCAGGGCCCGCTCCAGACCGTGCAGGTGGGCGAGGACCGGTTCGGCCGCGGTCTGCCGGTCGGCCACCGCGGCCCGGGCGGTCGGGACCGCGGTGGCCGGCCCCCGGTCGGTCAGGGCCTCCACGGCCGCCTCCACCCGCCAGCAGGCCGCGGCGAGGCGGGCGTCGTGGGAGGCCTCCGGGTCGGCGGCGACGGAGACCAGGCCGCGGACCTCGCGGGCGCAGTCGTCGAGCAGCGCCAGCACGCGCCCTGCGCGCTCCTTGCGGCCGAGCATCGGGTTCAGGGGGTGGACCAGCGGGGCGACGGAGAGCCGTACCCGCCCGAGCAGCTGCTCCAGTTCGGCCACCCGCGGGGCGGGATCGGCGTCCGGCGCGCCGGCGAGGCGGGCGGCGGTGACGGCGGTGCAGGTGTGCACGCAGCGCAGGGCGCGCTGGATCCAGGCGTCGGTGACGGCGTGGGTCGTGACGGGCAGCAGGAACAGCACGGCGAGGGCGGCGCCGAGCGCCCCGACGCCCGTCTCCGCCAGCCGCAGCCCGAGCAGGCCGGGGTCCAGCACGCCGAGGAGGCCGTACAGCAGTTCGGCGAGCAGGGTGACGCACAGCATCATCCAGGTGTAGGAGACGGCGGCCGTGTAGAAGATGCCGAAGACGCAGGCGGCGACGAGGACGGCGGTGGGCAGGGGTGCGCCGTTCACCGGGACGGCGACGGCGAATCCCAGAGCGAGGCCCAGCACGGTGCCCGCGACGCGGCGGAAGCCGCGGACCAGGGTCTCGCCGCGGGAGGTGGTGTTGACGAAGATCCACCAGGTGGCGCCGACCGCCCAGTACCAGCGGTCCCCGGAGACGAGCTGGCCGGCGACGAGGGCGAAGCCCGCCCCGGCGGTCGCCTGGACGGCCTGCCGGGTGGTCACCCGGGCCAGGCCGGTGCCGCCCGGCGGAGCAGGTACGGGTGCCGGAGGCAGCCGCCGCTCGTAGCACCACAGTCCGAAGCGGACCGCGGAGGCGACGAGCACGGACAGTGTGACGGCGGCGAACAGTCCGGGGAGCTGTCCGGGTGTCGCGCGCAGGAACTGGGCGACGAAGAAGGTCATGAAGGCGAACACGCCGAGACTGTGGCCGCGCGGTCCGAACCGGCGCGCGTACACGCCCGCTCCGACGACGGCGAGGAAGGCGAGGTCGCGCGGGAGGGGGTGGCCGTGCAGTCCGGCGGCGGCGGCGAGGACGGGCAGTCCGACGGCCGGAAGGAGCGCGGTGGTGACCGCCTGCCCGCGCACGGTGCTGTCGGTGACGGTGAACAGGGCGAGCAGGGCGGCGAGGCCGCCGGTGACGGCGCCGGGCAGGGTGAGCCCGGCAAGGCCGCACGCGCCGGTCGCCAGACCGACGCCGAGGACGGCCCGGGCGGCGAAGCGCAGCCGCGTCCGCCCCGGGTCCGCATGCGCGAACACCGTCTTCAGCACCGTCTACCGCCTCCTTCTCGGGTGGCCTTCAGCCGTCCGAAGTCGTCGCACGAAAAAGGCGCCGCGGGATCCGCAGCGCCATCGACACGCCTATGACAGCATCGGAAGGGACACTGGCTCAAGTCGGCGCCCGGGTGCTGGGCCATTGGCCCAGTGGGGACGCGGCCCCGGTCGCTCCGGCCGGACCATCGGACCAGGGCCGGCGGGCCGCCGCGGCGGGTGGCGGTCACCGCCCGGGTCGGCCGTGGGCAGGGAGGAGGGCGGAGCGGTATGGCGGTGGACGAGTTGGACACCCGCATCCTGCGGCTGCTGCTGGAGCAGCCGCGGACGAGCCTGCGCGAGTACGCCCGCGTTCTCGGGGTCGCCCGGGGGACACTCCAGGCCCGCCTGGACCGACTGGAACGGGACGGCGTGATCACGGTCACGGGCCCCGCCCTGTCCCCTGCCGCGCTCGGCCATCCGGTGCTGGCGTTCGTGCACATCGAGGTGACCCAGGGACACCTGGACGAGGTGGGCGACACGCTGGCGGGCGTGCCGGAGATCGTCGAGGCGTTCTCGATCACCGGCGGTGGGGACCTCCTCACCCGGGTCGTGGCCCGCGACAACGCCCATCTGGAGGACGTGATCCAGAAGCTGATCGGCCTGCCCGGCGTGGTGCGCACCCGGACCGAGGTGGCCCTGCGCGAGCGGGTGCCGCACCGGTTGCTGCCGCTGGTGGAGGCGGTCGGCCGGTCGGCGGGGAAGCGAAAGCCCTAGCCTGCCGGCCCCGCCGCGCACGCGTCGGCGTCCGCCGACCCTCCCACCGGCCACGTGCCGATTCCACCGGCCACCTGCCGGCCTGCGCACGCCCCCTCGGCAGCCGCCTGCCGTCGCCCGCCGGCCGTCCCTTCCCGGTTGCCCGCCGCCTCCGCCCGCCCCCGTGGCCGCCCTCTCGTGCCGCCCGTGCGGGCATCCCTGCGATCCTCCACCTGAAAGCAGTTTGCCTAAAAGCTTTAGGTAGATGCATGGTTGCCATAGGCGAAGAAGGAGAGGGTCATGGCAGAGCGTGCGGGACTCAGCGCGGAGCGTCTGGTACGGGCGGGAGCGGAGCTGGCCGACGAGGCTGGCTTCGAGCAGGTCACCCTCTCGGCCCTGGCCAGGCGGTTCGACGTGAAGGTCGCGAGTCTGTACTCGCACCTGCGGAACTCCCGGGACCTCAGGACCCGTATCGCCCTGCTCGCTCTGCAGGAACTCGCCGACCGCGCCGCCGACGCACTGGCCGGCCGGGCCGGCAAGGACGCCCTGACCGCCTTCGCGAACGCCTACCGCGACTACGCCCGGGAGCACCCCGGCCGCTACGCCGCAGCCCGGCTCCGCCTGGACCCGGAGACCGCGGCGGCCAGCGCAGGCGTCCGGCACACGCAGATGACGCGGGCGATCCTGCGCGGCTACGACCTCGCCGAGCCCGACCAGACCCACGCCGTCCGTCTGCTGGGCAGCGTCTTCCACGGCTTCGTGGACCTGGAACTGGCGGGGGGATTCCAGCACAGCGCACCCGACTCGGAGGAGTCCTGGGTGCGGACCCTGGACGCCCTGGACTCCCTGCTGCGGGCTTGGCCCGAGCACTGACCCCGGCCACCCGCCCGCAGGCCGCCGGCCGCGGCCGGGACGGCCGTTCGCACCACCCCCGAGGCAGGAACCCCATGCACACCGAACAACCCGGCCACCACTGGATCACCACCCCCCTCACCCCGGACCTGCTCCGCGGCGCACTCGACCTGGAACGCACCGAGCACGGCCTGCTGCCCCACCGGCTGCCCGCCCGGGCCCGCGCGCAGAACACCGACGCCCAGCTCGCCATGGCCGAGTCCCAGCCCTCCGGCGTGCGGCTGGTCTTCCGTACCCGCGCCACCGCCGTCGAGCTGGACACACTGCCCACGAAGCGGGTCTACACCGGTGCCCCGCCCCGCCCGGACGGCGTCTACGACCTGCTGGTCGACGGCCTGCCCGCAGGGCAGGGCAGCGTGGCCGGCGGCCACACCCTGACCCTGGACATGACCACGGGCGGCGCCGAGCACCGGGCCGGCGCGCCCGGCACGCTCCGCTTCACCGATCTGCCCGACCGGGAGAAGGACGTCGAGGTCTGGCTCCCGCACAACGAGACCACCGAACTCGTGGCCCTGCGCACCGACGCGCCCGTGACGCCGGTCCCGGACCGGGGCGACCGGGTGTGGCTGCACCACGGGAGCTCGATCAGCCACGGCTCCGACGCGGCGAGCCCCACCACCACCTGGCCCGCCCGCGCCGCCCGCCTCGCCGGTGCGGACCTGATCAACCTGGGACTCGGCGGCAGCGCCCTGCTCGACCCGTTCACGGCACGGGCCCTGCGCGACACCCCGGCCGACCTGATCAGCCTGAAGATCGGCATCAACCTGGTCAACGCCGACCTGATGCGGCTGCGCGCGTTCACTCCGGCGGTGCACGGCTTCCTCGACACCGTCCGCGAGGGCCACCCGACCACCCCGCTGCTCGTCGTCTCGCCCCTGCTGTGCCCGATCCACGAGGACACCCCCGGACCGACCGCGCCGGACCTGTCCGCTCTGGGCGAAGGGCGGCTCGGCTTCCTCGCGGCCGGCGATCCCGCCGAGCGCGCCCAGGGGAAGCTGACTCTCTCCGTCATACGGGACGAGCTGGCCCGCATCGTGCGGCAGCGGGCGGCGCACGACCCGCACCTGCACCACCTCGACGGCCGCGCCCTGTACGGCGAGTCCGACGCCGCCGAGTCGCCGCTGCCCGACGCGCTGCACCCGGACGCCGACACCCATCTCCGCATCGGCGAACGCTTCGCCGAGCTGGCCTTCGGCACCGGCGGCGCCTTCGCCGCCGCGGGCGACCGACCGGGCGGCGAGGGGTCCCCCGGACGCCCCTAGGAACGTCGGCGGGGCCTGCCGCGGCGGGCGGCGGACCGGGGCGAGCCCGATCGGCCTCGGGTGTCCCGGCCCGCCGTCCCGCCGGACGCGGCCTTCTTCCCGCCGGACGCGGCCTTCTTCGCGGGCTTCTTCGCCGCGGGCTTCTCCCGGCGCTCCTGGCGGGCCTGCTCCGCGGACGGCTGGGGACGGCGGCCCCGGGTGCTGTTGACCGTACGTCCGCGGACGATCCCGATGAAGTCCTCGACCAGGTCCGTCGTCGCCTGCTCGGGCCACGCCAGGGCCACCTGCGACTGCGGGGCGTCGGTGAGCGGACGGTAGGTGAGATCCCGGCGGTGGTGCAGACGGGCCAGGGACTGGGGCACGCAGAGCAGACCCACTCCGGCCGCGACCAGCTCCACGGCGTCCGCCGTGGTCGCGGGCCGCTCGAAGGCCGGCTCCCCCGGCGGCCGCTCCCAGCCGAGCACGTCGTCGAGGGGGTGGAACAGGACCTCCTCGGCGAGATCGTCGAGGGTCACCTCGTCGGCCGCGGTGACGAGATGGTCCTTGGGGACCACCACGACCGTCGTCTCGGTGTAGAGCGGGATGGCGCTGAACACCGTGCGGTCGACCGGCAGCCGTACCAGACCCGCGTCGGCCCGACCCTCGCGCAGCGCGCCCGGTGCCTCGGCGGCGGGCACCTGCTGCAGGTCGAGGGGGACGTCGGGCAGGCGCTCGTTCCAGATCCGCACCCACTTGGCGGGCATGACTCCGGGGACGTACGCGAGGCGGAACGAGGGCGAGTCTTGCGAGCCGGTCACCCCGCAAGGCTACCCGGCGCGGCCGGGAGCCCCCGTCCGGGCCGATACGCTGGACCGCATGAAGTCGCAGCAGTCCACCCAGTCCATGAAGCCCGCCACGGCGGCGAAGAAGCTGGGTGTGTACCTCCCCGCCACCCCCGCCGAGTTCCGGGAGGGCGCCGTCACCCGGGCGGAGCTCGGCGAACTCCAGGCGAATCCGCCCGCGTGGTTGCAGGAGCTGCGCCGCACCGGCCCGCACCCCCGTCCGGTGGTCGCGGCGAAGCTCGGTGTGTCCATCTCGGGCCTGGCCCGCGGCGGGGTGACCGAGCCCCTCACCACCGAGCAGATCGAGACGCTGAAGCAGGACATGCCCGAGTGGCTGGGCAGGGAGCGCGCCACCCAGGCGGAGGTGCGCAAGGAGGCGGCCCGGCTGAAGCAGCGCGACACCGAGCGCGCCGAGCGCGACGCCGGCCGGCGCGACTGATCCGGTCGGGCGTCGTCAGCCCCGGTCGTCCTCGGCGGCCGCCCGCCATCCGGTCCACCGGTGCACGGCGACCACGACCACCGGCCCGTCCGGGGGCTGGTCACGGTACTGGGGGTACTTCCGCCGCAGCAGTTCGAGGGCGGCGGCGTACTCGCCCTGCTCGGGTCCGTCCACCGCGTCCGGCGGCAGGATGCGGGCGCCGCCGTCGGCGCGCACCCACCAGAGGCGGTCCCAGTCCTCGACGTAGTCGTCCGCGAGCAGGCTGACCGCCGGGTGCACGGCGATGTGGTGCAGCCGCCTGAGCCGCCGGGACCGCTTGGGTTTGCGGTCGACGGCGGTGACGACCTCGTCGCCGCGGACGGCGAACACGATCGGCACCAGGTGCGGCCGCCCTCCGGGGTCGAGCGTGGCCAGCCGTGCGACCCTGGCGCCGCCGAACCGCTCGCGCGCCTCGTCCTGCTCCATGTCCGGCACCGTCGGGCTCCTTTCCGTCACCGGTGCGCCGAGCGGGCACCGGCGCACGTCCCGGGCCGGGCGGGCCCGGGTCGCTCCCGCAGCGGGCCGGCGGACGCGGTGCGGACGCGGTGAGAGCTCCGGGCGGACGCCGCAGGGAACTGCGGCACTGCCTCCCACCGCCTGACGGCCCGTGGTTGCCGGGCGGGGGCCGTGGACGATGCCGCGGACCGAGACGATGCCGCGGACCGAGCGACCCGCACCCGGTGCGTTTCGGCCCCGGGTACCCGCTCAGGGCCGCCGATGTCGACCCCGGCCGGGGAAGAACGCCGGGCCCTCTGCGGGCGGCCGCCCGTCGCTTCGGGCTCCGCCGGTCGGAACCCCGGGCACCTGCGCGTGCGGGGCCGGTGCCGGTCGCGCCCCCGGCACCGGCCCCGCACGAGACGATCAGACGGCGGTGGAGGCCCCCGACGCGGCGGCCGGGGCCGGAGCGGCGGAGAGTGGCCCGAGCACCCGTTCGGCGAGAACACCGAAGATCACTCCGAAGGCGGCCCACAGCATCGCCTGGATCCCTGTGGAGGCCAGGCGGAACTGCCACAGCACGGCGGCCGGGAAGTCGCCGGGGGTCTCGTCGACGGCCGGCAGGAAGGCCATCGCCGCCGCCACGACCGCGAGGAACGCGACCAGGGCTGCGAGGGTGGCGTTCCAGTTGCCCCACCGGGCCGCGAGACGCCGGCCGAGGAGCACGGTGCCCACGGCCACCAGCACCGTCAGTGCGATCATCAGGAAGTACAGTGCGGTGCGCTTGCCGATGGTGTCCGGATCATTGGCGCCCGGCGGATTCGCCGGGTACTTCAGAAACGGCACCAGGTAGACGGTGGTGAAGGCGGCACCGGCCACCAGGGCCGCGGTGGCCCGCGCCCCGAAGCGGCCGACGCGCCCGAGGGCGAAGCAGAACACCAGCGCGGCGATGCCGCCCACCGCGGTGCCGAAGACCAGCACCGCGGTGGCCAGACCGGTGGTGGACTGCATGGCCCGGCCGACCAGTTCGGCGCCGTGCTCGTGCGGGTGGGCGTCCTCGTAGGCGATGCCCGCGTCGACACCCGGCTCACCCAGGAGGTAGGCCGGCCCGAACGCCAGCAGCCCGGCGGCGACACCTGCGAGCATCCCGCGCACCAGCAGCGCGCGGACGATGGCGGAGTCCATCTGCTGCTCCCCGCGCCCTCAGTGGCAGGGGAAGCCGAGCAGGTGCCGGCCGTCGTGGACCCACTCGTGGACACCGGCGCCGGAGAACAGCGACACGGCGCCCTGCTCCGCGCCGACGAAGTAGAGCAGGATCAGCATCAGCAGGCCGAAGAACGCCGCCCACGGAAGGATCGCGCGGATCGGCAGCTTGGCGACGGCGGGCGGGGTGAGCGGGGCGGGGGCGATGGCGGACTGGGCCATGGCGGACCTCCTTCGGGAACACGCGTCCCGGGTAGGTGGAGCACGCGACGACGGAGCGGGGGTCTGACTCGCCGGGTCGGCGCCCTGGGAAGGGCGTCGCCGGGCACACAGTGGCGCGACCGTGCCGGACTTGCACCGGACTTCCAACCGCACCGTCGTCCTGGTCCTCCAGACGGTACCGGCACACCGTGCACCCGGCCAAGACGCCCTGCCCCTGACCGACATGACGCGGATCTCCCTCACGGCACTAGCCTCACGCCCATGACGATCCGGCTCACCCTCCTCGCCCCGGCCCCCGCAGCGGCCCCGCGCGGGGCGCGCGTCGACGACGACGGTCCGCTCGACGAGGCGGGCAGGCGGCAGGTCCGCGCCGTCGCCGCCGGTGTGCCGAGCGCAAGGCGGCACCTCACCTCCCCTTCCGGCCGCTGCCGGCAGACCGCGGCCGAACTGGGCCTGGACGCCGAGGTGGAGACCGATCTGCGCGAACTGGACCTGGGCTCCTGGCACGGCCGGACCCTCGACGAACTGGCGGCCGGCGAGCCGGAGGCCCTGGCCGAGTGGACCACCGACCCCGCCTCGGCCCCGCACGGCGGCGAGTCCGTCGTGCGGCTCTGCCGGCGCATCGGCGACTGGCTGGACCACCTGCCCGGCAACGCCGGGCGCGTCCTGGCCGTCACCCCGGCCTCCGTGGCCCGCGCGTCCGTGGTGCACGCCCTGGGAGCGCCCCCGGACGCCTTCTGGCGGATCGACGTCCCGCCGCTGACGCAGGTCCGCCTCACCGGCCGGAACCACCGCTGGAACCTCCGCTTCGGCTGACCGGCGCCGGATGTCCCGGCAGGTCGGAACGGCCCGCCGGCCCCCTGCCGGGCCGGGGCGGCGACGGTGTCCGGATCACCTCGGGTCCCGTCGGATCACCTCGGGTCCCGTCGGATCACCTCGGGTGCCGTCGGATCACCTCGCCTCGCCGTCGGCGTACCGGCCGTGCGGTCGCAGGACGTCGAGTGACCGGTCGGGCAGGGGTCCCGCGGAGGCCGCGACGCCGGGTCGCCGGAACGCCGGACGCGGGCCGGCGGGAGGAGCGGCCCGGCCGGCCGGGTCCGGCGCGCGGTCAGGCGCCTTCGCCCGCCTCCCGGGCCGCACTCTCCAACCGGCCGCGGTACGCCTCCCACCATGCGGTGTCCCCCGGAGCCATGCTGTTCCCGCCCGGGCCGAGGCCGACGGCTCCGTCGACGAGTTCCCGCAGGATGTCGGCGTGCCCCGCGTGCCGGTGGGTGTCGGAGAGCACCCGCACCAGGGCCTGACGCAGCGTCAACTCGTTCCTGCCGTCGGGCCACCACGGCACCGCGCCGACGTCTTCCGGCGCGAGCGCCTCGATCGTCGCACCGGCGTGCGCCCAGGCGCGGCGGTACAGCTCCACGATGCCGTCGCGGGACTCCTCGGCGGTGGCCCACATGTCCGCGTTGGACTCGGCTGCGGCGTCGAGCCAGGGCAGCGGCTCGCCGGACGGACGGCCGAAGGCCTCGCCGAGGTAGCCCAGCTCCACACCGGCGAGGTGTTTGACCAGTCCGAGGAGGTTGGTACCGGTGGGCGTCAGCGGGCGGCGGACGTCGTACTCGGAGAGGCCGTCCAGCTTCCAGAGCACGGAGTCGCGGGCGGCCTGGAGGGAGAGGAGCAGATCGGCCTTGGGGTCCGAGGGGGTCATGGGGCCAGTGTGCCGGGCCGCCCACGGTCCACGGTCACCGGTTCTCCCCTGGGGGGGTACCGCCCGGGGGCGGCCGGGACGGGGCGCCGTCGGGCTCTCCACCCGCCTGGACTCCATACCCCCTAGGGGTATAATCTCCGACAGGTGGGAGGAAGGGTGGACCCGCCACCCGACCCCTGCAGCAACCCGCGCACCAGGAAGACAAGGAAGAGATCATGACCGAGCAGAGCAACACCACCGACGTCACCACCGTCTACCGGGTGTCGGGCATGACGTGCGCCCACTGCGAGGGCGCCGTCTCGGAGGAGATCTCGGCGCTGACCGGCGTCAGCTCCGTCAAGGCCGTCGCCCAGACGGGCGAGGTCACCGTGGTGTCCGCCGCCCCGCTCGACGAGGAGGCCGTCCGCAGCGCCGTGGACGAGGCCGGATACGAGCTCGTCGGGCGGGCGTGACGGGTCCTCGCGAGCCGCACACCCCGCCCCCCGGCAGGCCTGCGCGCCATCGGCCCGGCACGGGACGCAACGCCCCCGCCGTACGGACGCCGCACGGCCCGCCTCTCTCCAGGAGACACGCAATGCCCAGCACCGCCACCGGGAGGGCACCGGGCAGCCCGGAGCCCGTGTCCCAGGCCACGTCCGAGGTCGAACTCTCGATCGGCGGCATGACCTGCGCCTCGTGCGCCGCCCGCGTCGAGAAGAAGCTGAACCGCATGGAGGGCGTCACGGCGACGGTGAACTTCGCCACGGAGAAAGCGAAGGTCGCCTACGCGCCGGGCGTGGAGGTCGCCGACCTCGTCGCCACCGTGGAACGGACCGGTTACACCGCCGAGGAGCCGGCGCCGCCCGCCGCCCCGAGCGACGACACCGGGGACGAGCAGCCCGCACCCGACGGCGAGCTGCTCGCCCTCCGGCAGCGCCTGCTGGTCTCGCTGGTGCTCTCGGTGCCCGTGGTACTGCTGTCCATGGTGCCGGCGCTCCAGTTCGACGACTGGCAGTGGCTGTCGCTGACGCTGGCCGCCCCGGTCGTGGTCTGGGGCGCGCTGCCCTTCCACCGAGCCGCCTGGACCAACGCCCGGCACGGCGCGGCCACCATGGACACCCTGGTATCGGTGGGCACGGTCGCCGCCTTCGGCTGGTCGCTGTGGGCGCTGTTCCTCGGCGACGCCGGCGCGCCGGGCATGCGCCACGGCTTCGACCTCACCGTCTCCCGGGGCAACGCGTCGTCGATGATCTACCTGGAGGCCGCCGCGGGCGTCACCTCCTTCATCCTCCTCGGCCGCTACCTCGAGGCCCGTTCGAAGCGGCGTGCCGGCGCCGCCCTGCGCGCCCTGATGGAACTGGGCGCCAAGGACGTGTCGGTCCTGCGCGGCGGGACGGAGGTCCGGGTGCCCGTCGCGGACCTGGCGGTCGGCGACCGCTTCGTCGTCCGCCCGGGTGAGAAGATCGCCACCGACGGCACCGTCGTCGAGGGCGCCTCGGCCGTGGACGCCTCGATGCTCACCGGCGAGTCGGTGCCGGTCGACGTCACGGCCGGCGACGGCGTCACCGGCGCCACCGTCAACGCCGGCGGCCGGCTCGTCGTCGAAGCGACCCGCGTCGGATCCGACACCCAGCTCGCGCGGATGGCGCGGCTGGTCGAGGACGCGCAGAACGGCAAGGCCGAGGTCCAGCGCCTCGCCGACCGGATCTCCGCCGTCTTCGTCCCCGTCGTCCTGCTGATCGCCCTGGGCACCCTGCTGACCTGGCTGGCGGTCACCGGCGACACCACCGCGGCCTTCACCGCCGCCGTCGCCGTGCTGATCATCGCCTGTCCGTGCGCCCTCGGCCTGGCCACCCCGACCGCCCTGATGGTGGGCACCGGCCGCGGCGCCCAGCTCGGCATCCTCATCAAGGGCCCCGAGGTGCTGGAGTCCACCCGCCGGGTCGACACCGTCGTCCTGGACAAGACCGGCACCGTCACCACCGGCCGTATGGCCCTCGGCGAGGTGCACCTCGCCGAGGGCGCCGACGAGAAGGAGGTACTGCGGCTCGCGGGCGCCCTGGAGCACGCCTCCGAGCACCCGGTCGCCCGGGCGATCACGTCGGGCGCCGAGGACCGGGTCGGCGCGCTGCCGCCGGTCGAGGAGTTCCGGAACGTGCCCGGTCTCGGGGTCCAGGGCGTCGTCGACGGCCACGCGGTCCTCGTGGGCCGCGAACAGCTCCTCGCGGAATGGACGCCGGCCCTGCCGCGCGAGCTGGCGGAGGCCAAGGCGGCCGCGGAGGCCGAGGGGCGGACCGCCGTCGCCGTCGCCTGGGACGGAGCGGTCCGCGGCGTCCTCACCGTCGCCGACGCCGTGAAGGACAGCAGCGCCGAGGCGGTCGCCGAACTGCGGCGCCTGGGCCTGGCACCGGTCCTGCTCACCGGCGACCACCGGGCCGTCGCCGACTCGGTGGCGCGCTCCGTGGGCATCGACGAGGTGATCGCCGAAGTCCTCCCCCAGGACAAGGTCGACGTGGTCAGGCGGCTCCAGGCCGAGGGCCGCACGGTCGCCATGGTCGGCGACGGCGTCAACGACGCCGCCGCGCTCGCCACCGCGGACCTCGGCCTGGCCATGGGCACCGGCACCGACGCCGCGATCGAGGCGGGCGACCTGACGCTGGTCCGCGGGGACCTGCGGGTCGCGGCCGACGCGATCCGCCTGTCCCGCAGGACGCTGGCCGTCATCAAGGGCAACCTGTTCTGGGCGTTCGGCTACAACGTCGCCGCGCTGCCGCTGGCCGCCTTCGGGATGCTCAATCCGATGATCGCGGGCGCGGCGATGGCGTTCTCCTCGGTGTTCGTCGTGACGAACAGCCTGCGACTGCGCTCCTTCCGGTAGCGCCGCTCCAGCCGGTTCGGTACGGCCGCTCCACCTGGTCTTTTACCCTGGTGGCGGCAGGGCGCGCAGGGGCGCGCCCGGGCTTGCAGGGGGCGGGGGCATGGGAGACGGGAAGCGCGGACGGTGCCGGGGGGCGGTGGTTCGCGCCGCGACGCTGGTGGCGCGCACGCTGTGGGGCGAATGGCAGGGGATCGTCGCCGATCCGGTGCGGCGGCTGCGGCGGCGCGGCCTGACGGGGCTGTCGCTGGCGTTCCTGGCCGCCTTCGGCGTGATCTTCTTCCATGATCTGGCGCAGCGGCCGGCCGGCGCACGTCTGGTGTGGCTGGTGGGCGGCGTGACCGCCGACCTACCGCTGTGGCTGGCGCTGCTGCGGACCCCGGTGTCGCTGTTCGTGCCGGCGCTGGACCTGCCGGTGTGGGCCGGCATCACCCAGCTCTTCCTCGCCTTCGCGCTGGCCGAGCTGGTCCTCGGCCGGGTGCGGACGCTGGCCGTGGCGTACGCCGCCACGCTCGCGGGCACCCTGGCCGTGCGGGTGATGCTCGCCCTCGGCCCGGGCTGGTGGGGGCTCGGGCTGCCGTCGCAGGTCGGACGGGTGCTGGACACCGGGCCTTCCGCCGCGGTGGTCGGGCTGTTCACGTACCTCTCCGTGGTGCGGCGCGCGCCGGTGGTGTTCGCACTCACCGGCGGGTCGATGGTGTGGGAGTCGGTGGCGGTGCCCAATCTGGCGGGACGCGAGCACCTGATAGCGGTGGGCCTGGCGCTTGTGCTGGGCCTGCTGCACGGGCGCCGCCTCCCCGGGCTGCCGAGGCTCCGCTCCAGGGCGGCCGCAACCGGTCCGCTGCCGCTCCGCGCCCGGCGGCAGGACGAGGCTGCCGGGGCCGGCCCGGAAACGTCCGGGAAGGTGACCGTCTCCGGCCGCGGCACCTGAGGCACCGGGCGCTCCGGCCGCGCGGGACGTGAGGCCCCGGGGCCGGGACGTCCCGCTTCCGATGTCCACCGCCGGACGTCCGGCCCCCTGGGACGCCCGTCCGGGTCCGTCCTCCCGGCGCGGGAGTGGTGGGCGGCACGGGTAGGGGTGACGCTGCTGGGTAGTGGGACGCACAGGACAGAGGGGAGCCGGTCATGCGGGCACGCGATCTGGCGGTGGAGTACGAGACGGTCAGCATGGACACCGACGCCCTGGCGGCGGCACGCCTCATGGCGGAGCACCAGCTCCCGGCCCTGCTGGTCGTCGACGGCCTCGGTGCGCCGACGGCCATCCTCCCCGCCTCCCAGATGATCAAGATTCTGGTGCCGGGCTACGTCGTCGACGACCCGACGCTGGCCGCCGTGGTGGACGAACGTCACGCGGACCAGCTCTGCCAGGCGCTGGCCGGCCGCTCGGTCCGCGAGTGCCTCTCCAAGAGCGTGCCCAGTCCGCCGGTCGCCGAGCCCGACGCGACAGCGCTCGAGGTGGCCGCCCTGATGGCACAGGTCCGCAGCCCCCTGGTGGCGGTCGCGGCCCAGGACAAGGCGGGCACCCGGCTGCTCGGCGTGATCACCGCCTCCCAGTTGCTGGAGCGGCTGCTCACCGCCGTTCCCTGACCGACGGGGAGGCGCCGCCGGTCCGCTGCCCGCCCACCGGACCGAACGCTCGTGAGCGCTCCGGCCCCGGTTGCCGGATCCCGGCAAGGTTTGCGCTTGCCACGGTGCGCACGACCGATCTGTCGAAGACGTATCAAGAGCAGGTAGGGTTCCCACTGGTGTGCCGGGAAGCCTGGTCGGCGAGCAGGGTACAGCTCTCTCTTCCGATCGGGGGACGTTCGTCATGGTTCTGGTGGTGGTCTTCGGCGTCGCACTGCTGGTGGCCGTTCTTCTGTCGGGCCTGGCGGCGCGCACGGTGCTCTCCACGTCGTTCCTGTTCCTGGTCGGCGGCGCCCTGGTCAGCGACGGTTTCCTGGGGCTGATCCACATCACCCCGGACAGCCCGATCGTGTCGGTCACGGCCGACCTGGCGCTGTTCGCGGTGCTGTTCACCGACGGAATGCACGTCTCGCTCCCCACGCTGCGCGCGAACTGGAAGAACCCGGCACGCGCGCTCGGCCTCGGCATGCCGTTGGCCTCCGTCTTCATGGCGCTGGTCACCCACTACCTGGTGGGGCTCGACTGGACGACGTCCTTCCTGGTGGGTGCGGTACTCGCGCCGACCGACCCGGTGTTCGCGTCGGCGATCGTCGGGCGGGCCGAGGTGCCGGCCAAGCTGCGGCAACTGCTGAACGTGGAGAGCGGCATCAACGACGGTCTGGCCCTGCCGGTCGTCCTGCTGCTGATCGCGGCGGCCGGACCCACGGCCGCGGGCATGGAGGCCTCCCCTGGGAAGATCGCGGCGGAGCTGCTGCTCGGCCTGGTCTTCGGCATCGTGCTGCCGCTGGTCGTCAACGAGCTGGCGCGGTTCCCGCTGCTGGGCGCGGAGCCGAAGCTGCAGCCGCTGCTGCCGCTGGCCGTGGGCGTCATCCTGTACGCGGGCTGCCACCTGACGCACGCCAACCCCTATCTGGCCGCCTTCTCCGCGGGCGCCGTGCTCGCACACGTCTCGCCGGAGGCGAAGAGGTCCTTCGAGCCGCTCGGTGAGGCCGCGGCGGAACTGGCGAAGTTCACCGCGCTGCTGGTGTTCGGCGCGCTGCTGACCCCGCAACTGTTCGGGGACCTGTCGTTCGGCGGGTACGTGGCGGTGATCCTGGCGATCGTCCTGATCCGTCCGGTCTCGCTGCTCGTGTCGCTGGTGGGCACGCCGATCTCCCGCAAGGAGAAGCTGGTGGCCGCCTGGTTCGGGCCGAAGGGCTTCGCGTCGGTGGTGTACGGGCTGCTGGTCCTGCATTCCGGCATTCCGCACGCCGAGCAGGCGTTCACGCTGATCGCCGTGTGCATCGCCTTCTCGATCATCGCGCACAGCTCCACCGACGTGCCGATCGCGCGCGCGTTCGACGTGGAGGAGCTGGCCGGGATCCCGGACGACGACGACAACGACGACGGCACCGCGGCCCGCTCCGGGTCGGCGCCCGCCGATGCCCGCGCCTGACGGCCGGGTGCCGGCGGGGGCCCGTCGGCGGAAAGGCATACCGTGACCGTGCGGCCCGCCCGGTGAACACCGGCCGCACGGTCACACTCGAACACCCCTTCGGAGGAACGTGAACGACTGGCACAGCTGGGCGGCGATCGCCGTGTTCGTCGGCGCCTACGCCCTGATCATCAGCGAGAAGATCCACCGCGTCGCCGTGGCCCTGGGCGGTGCAGGCCTGATGCTGGCGATCGGCGCGACCGACGACGTGTCGGCGTTCTACTCCGAGGAGTCGGGCGTCGACTGGAACGTCATCTTCCTGCTCATGGGCATGATGATGATCGTCGGCGTGCTGAAGAAGACCGGCATGTTCGAATACCTGGCCATCTGGGCGGTCAAGCGCGCCCAGGCCAAGCCGTTCCGGGTGATGGCCATGCTGGTGGTCATCACCGCGCTGGCCTCCGCGCTGCTCGACAACGTGACCACGGTGCTGCTCATCGCCCCGGTCACCCTCCTGGTGTGCGAGCGGCTGGCACTGCCCGCCGCCCCCTTCCTGATCGCCGAGGTACTCGCGTCGAACATCGGCGGGACCGCGACGCTGGTCGGCGATCCGCCCAACATCATCATCGCCAGCCGGGCCGGGCTGACCTTCAACGATTTCCTGGTGCACCTCGCCCCGCTGGCCGTCGTGCTGATCGGCGTGCTGCTCGTGCTGTGCCGCGTGATGTTCCGCAAGTCGTTCGTCTACAACCCGGACCGCGCCGCGGAGATCATGGAACTGGAGGAGCGCGAGGCGATCCGGGACCCGCGGCTGCTGGTGCAGGGACTGGTGGTGCTGGCCCTGGTGGTCGCGGGCTTCGTGCTGCACCCGGTGCTGCACTACGAGCCGAGCATCGTCGCCCTGCTCGGCGCGGGCCTGCTGATCGCCGTCTCCACCGTGGAGACCGGCGAGGTGCTGTCGGAGGTGGAGTGGCCCACCCTGGCCTTCTTCGCCGGCCTGTTCGTGATGATCGGCGGGCTCATCGACACCGGCGTGATCGACGAGATCTCCAAGGCCCTGGCCGACACCATCGGCTCCAACGAGCTGGGCGGATCGATGACCCTGCTCAGCGCCTCCGCGGTGCTGTCCGGCGTCGTCGACAACATCCCCTACGTCGCGACCATGGCGCCGATCACCGCCGACCTGGTCCACAACATGGGCGGCGCGGGCGACCACGTCATGTGGTGGGCGCTCGCGCTCGGCGCCGACCTGGGCGGCAACGCCACCGCGATCGGCGCCAGCGCCAACGTCGTCGTCCTGGGCATCGCCGAGCGCAGCCGGCAGCCCATCTCCTTCTGGCAGTTCACCAAGTACGGCCTGGTGGTGACCGCCGTCACGGTGCTGATCTCGCTCGGCTACGTGTGGCTGCGGTACTTCGCGCTGGCCTGACGCCCCCGTGCGGAGGCTCGACGGTACGGGCCCGTGCCGCGGGCGGACACCGTCCCCGGCCCGCGGCAGGTTGCCGAACCCCGGCAACCTGCCGCGGGTCGGTCTCAGTCGAGTTCCGCGAAGGCCTCCACCGCGCGGGTCTTGCCGGTGACCACGATGACGTCGCCCTTCTGCACCACCGTCTCGGCAGTGGCGTACGTGAAGTCCTCGCCGGGGCGCTTGATGCCGACGACGGTGACGCCGTAGCGGGTGCGTACCAGGCTCTGCCCCAGGGGGACGCCGGTGGCGAGGTCCGGGGCGACGGTCTTGACCAGGGCGTAGTCGTCGTCGAACTCGATGAAGTCCAGCATGCGGCCGGTGACGAGGTGCGCGACGCGTTCGCCCATCTCGTGCTCGGGCAGCACCACGTGGTGCACCCCGAGCCGCTCCAGGATCTTCCCGTGCTGACGGCTGATGGCCTTGGCCCAGATGTTCGGCACCTCGGCTTCCAGCAGGTTGGAGCTGACCAGGATGCTCGCCTCCACGTCGGTGCCGATCGCGACGACCGCGCTGGAGAACTCGTGCACCCCGAGCTGCCGCAGCACCTCGGGGTCGGTGCAGTCGGCGACGGCCGAGTGGGTCAGCGTGTCGCTGTACTTCTGGACGAGCCGGGTGTCGGTGTCGATGCCGAGGACGTCCCAGCCGCGGTGCATCAGCTCCCCTGCCAGGGAGCTGCCGAAGCGGCCCAGGCCGATGACCGCGACCCGCTGGTCCGCGAGGTGACCGGCCTGGTCGGTGCGGCGCTTGCGGCGGCGACGGCGCAGGGAGTGCAGGTGGTTAGCCAATGACGGGTCGCTCCTCGGGAAGCTCGTAGCGGCGGGTGCGCTCGCGCAGGGCGAGCGCGGAGACCAGGGTGACCGGGCCGAGGCGCCCGACGAACATCAGCAGGACGAGGACGAGGTGCCCGGCGGTCGGGAGCCCGGCGGTGATCCCGGTGGACAGGCCGACGGTGCCGAAGGCGGAGACGACCTCGAAGAGCACCGTCTCCATCGGCAGCGTGGTCATGCTGAGCAGGGCGAGCGTGGCGCTCATCACCAGTCCGACGCCGAGCAGCGCCACGGTCAGCGCCTGGCGCAGCACGTGCGGTGCGAGCTTGCGGCCCAGGACACCGGAGTTGGGTTCGCCGCGCACCTCCGCGATGATCGCGACGGCCAGCACCGCGAAGGTGCTGACCTTCATGCCGCCCGCGGTGCCCGCGCTGCCGCCGCCGACGAACATCAGCATGCAGGTCAGCAGCAGGGTGGAGGCGTGCATCGCGCCGATGTCGACGGAGTTGAAGCCGGCCGTCCGCGTCATCGCCGAGTGGAAGAAGCCGGACAGTATCTTGTCCGGCCAGCCCAGCGGGCCGAGGGTGCCGGCGTTGCGCCACTCCAGCAGGCAGGTGAGGACGGTGCCGGTGACGAGCAGCACCACGGTGGTGCCGACGGTCAGCTTGGTGTGCAGCGACCAGTTGCGGCGACCGGTGGCCCGTCGCCGCCGCCGGTAGCGGAGCGTCTCCAGCACGACGGGGAAGCCGAGACCGCCGACGATCACCGCGGCGGCCACGGGCAGGATGATCCAGGGGTCGCTGCCGTAGCGGGTGAGGCTGTCGGCGTACAGGGCGAAACCGGCGTTGTTGAAGGCCGAGACGGAGTGGAAGAAGCCCAGGTACACGGCGTGCCCCAGGGCGTCGCCGTAGCCGAACCGGAAACGCAGGGCCAGTACGGCGCCGACGGCGATTTCGACGACCGCGGTGGTGCCGGCGACGCCGAGCAGTACCCGGCGCACGTCCCCGATGCCGAGGCTCTTGGTCTCCGCCTGCGCGGTGAGCTGCAGCCGCAGCCGCAGTTTGCCGGAGACCAGCAGAGCGAGGAGGGAGGCCATCGTCATGATGCCGAAGCCCCCGATCTGGACCAGGGTGAGGATCACTCCCTGGCCGAACCCGCTCCAGTAGGTGCCGGTGTCCACGAGCGCCAGTCCGGTCACGCACACCGCGGAGGTGGCCGTGAACAGGGCGGTGACGGGGTCGGGGCCGGTGCCGTCCGCGGTGGCGACGGGCAGTGACAGCAGCACCGTGCCCAGGGCGATCACCGCGGCGAAGGCCACCACGACGGTACGGGCCGGGTGCGCGGTGAACAGGGACGGGCGCGGCCGGGTGATACGTGCTGCCACCTGCTGCCTTCCGCCTGGTCTCCGTCGTTTCGGGTGGTTCGCGCCAAGCGCCCCGCGGGACCCGGCGGCGGTCACCCTACCTGGTCGGACCGGGGAGGCAGCAGGGGGCCGCAGGGCGGCGCCCCGCCACCGGCGTCAGGGCCGTCCGAGGCCGGGCGCCGGGCGGCTCGCGTGCCGGGCCGGCGGACCGCCGCCGGGGTGGCGGGGGTCGGCGGCCCGGTCGATGGCGGACTCGACGGCGGCGATCCGGTCGCCGAGGAGGGCCAGCGCGGCCACGGCGCGGGTGAGCGCGTCGTCGCCGGGGCCGCCGAGGGCGCGGGCGCGTACGTGGGCTGCCTTCACCTCGGCCCAGCGTGCCGACTGGCGGGGTGTCAGCGTGCCGCGCAGCTCCGCCAGTTTGAGCAGGTTCGCCTCGGCGCCGGAGGTGAGGGTCTGCGCCTCGGCGGTGTAGTGGTCCTGGATGACGGCGGTCAGCTCGGTGTCGTCCATCACCGGCTGGACCCGCTGGACGATCTTGTTCATGTTGCGGTACGAGCCCTGCAGCCGGAACGGCGGCTCGGTACGGGCGTCGTCGGACTGCGCGGCGGAGGCGATGTACGCGGCGTTCACGGCGAGGACGGTCCGGCGGGCGGTGAGTACGTGCCGCAGCACGGCCAGGATCCGCTCCAGTTCGGTGGGGGCGAGGGGCTGGGCGAGCCGGTCGCTGCGGGCGGTGGTGTCGCCGCCGGCGAGCCGGATCAGCAGTTCCAGGTCGGCGCGGTCGCGGCCGGCCAGCGGGGCGAGCACCGGGTTGGCGGTCAGCGCGTTCTCCACGAAGCTGAGCGCGAAGGCGTCCTCCTTGCCGGTGAGGACGTCGCCGAGGTTCCACACGTCGGCGCGGTTGGCGAGCATGTCCGGCACCCGGAAGCGGCTGCCGGACTCGGTGTAGGGGTTGCCCGCCAGGCAGACCGCGAACCGCTTGCCCCGCAGGTCGTAGGTGCGCGGCCGGCCCTGCCAGACCCCCTCGACGCGGCGGGTGGCGTCGCACAGCGGGATGAACTTCTGCAGCAGCTCCGGGGAGGTGTGCTGGATGTCGTCGAGGTGGAGCAGGGTGTTGTTGCCCGCCGCGAGAGCGAAGTTGATCTTCTCGACCTCCTGGCGGGCGGTGGCGTCGGGTGCCTCGGCCGGGTCGAGGGAGGTCACTCCGGAGCCGAGGGCCGGACCGCTGACCTTGACCAGGACGAGTCCGAGGCGGTCGGCGACGTACTCCATCAGGGTCGTCTTGCCGTAGCCGGGCGGGGAGATGAGGAGCAGCAGGCCGCCGCCGTCGGTGCGCCGGTCCTCGCCGGTGCTGCCGAGCTGCCGGGCGAGGCTGTCACCGACGAGCGGCAGGTAGACCTCGTCGACCAGGCGGTTGCGCACGAAGGCCGACATGACCCGGGGGCGGTGGTCGTCCAGGCGCAGCCGGGTGCGTTCGGCGGCCAGGAGCATGCCGCGGCGGTGCTGGTAGGCACGGAACGCGGGTACCTCCCGCTCGCGGAAGCGGCGGGTGCGGGCAAGGAAGTCGTCGAGGCGGAGGGTGAGGGTGCGCTCCCGGATGCGGGGATGGCTGCCGAGCAGGCCGGTCACCTCGGCGGCCAGGGGGGCGTCGGACGCGTGGCGCGGCAGTTCCGGGCAGAGCTCGGCGGCCGCGGCCTCGGCGAGGTCGCCCGGGGTGAGCGGGGTGCCGACGGCGTCGGCGTAGGCGGACAGCCAGGCCCGGGCGAGCTGGCTGCGGGCCCCGAGGTCGTCGAGGGCGGCGAGGTCCTCGACGTAGTGCCGGATACCGGCGGTGCCGCGGAACGCGTCGAGCAGGGTTCGGGTGTGCGCGCCGATGACGAAGCCCTCGGGGCCGGTGGTCAGTTCGTCGAGCAGGTAGGCGGCGGCCTCGCCGGCGTCGGCCGGTGCCGTGCCGCCGCCGGGCCAGGCGCCGAGGGCTGCCGCGAGTTCGGTGCGCAGCTCGGCGAGTTCGGGCCCCGGGCCGAAGGCGTCGCGGGCGCGGGCCAGGGAGACGGCGCGCCGGGTCCAGGCGGCCCGGTCCCGGCCGCTGGCGCCGTGCGCCCAGAAGAGCTGGGCGAGGGCGCGGGCGGCCGGCTGGTGGCGCAGGGTGCCGGCGCCGTCGTACAGGCCGAGCAGGGCGGTGAGGATCGCGGTGGCGTCCTGGTCGTGGACTCCCCGCTCGTACCCCTCGTCGTAGGACTCCTCCGCCGCGGTGCGGACCAGCGCGGCCAGGTCGCCGGCCTTCGCGAGGGCGGCCGGGCCGTGCGCGTCGAGCAGCCGGGCGGCCAGGTGCTCCGAGCGGTACACCTCCGGCGACTCGGACGGCAGGTGGCGCTCCCAGTAGGGGCGGCCGGCCTCGAGGTCCGGGTCGGTGGCGGGGGCGCGGTAGTCGGTGCCGGTGACGGCGAAGTCGAGCCGGTCGCCGTGCGGGACGAGGGTGAGGTCCACGGGCTGGGTGTTGACGGCGAAGCGGTGCCCGCCGAGGCGCAGCGTGCGGCCGCCGTCGGCGTACAGGTCGGTGCGGTCGCGCAGCGCGCGCAGCGCTTCCTGCCGGGCTGCCTTCAGCCGGCCGTCCAGTTCCTCCGCCCGCACCGGGTCGCCGAGGTCGCGCAGGTCGTGCGCGGTGCGGCGGACCTTGGCGACCATCGGGTCGGAGGCGAAGTAGGTGCTGACCGCGTCGGTGTCCGCGAGGGCGGTGCAGCGGCGGGCGACCGTGTGCAGGACCCGGTCCGCCGCGGTGGCGAGCTGTTCGGCGCGGCGGGCGCGGGCGTCGGCGAGGCCCTGCTTGCGGGCGGAGAAGGTCTCGTAGATCTCGGTGCGCCGGTCGGCGAGTTCGCCGAGGAAGTCCTCGAACTCGGCGAACCGGGATTCCAGGTCCTCCACCCGGGCGAGCATGCGGGCCAGTTGCTCGTCGCAGGCCTCGGGGGTGCCTGCTGCGGTGAGGGCGCCGGTGACGGACTGGGCGAGCAGGGCGAACTCCGCGGCGAAGCCGGCCCGGCCCTCCCGGTCCAGGAGGGTGCGGCGGCGGGCTTCGAGGCCGGCCCGGGCCCGGTTGACGCCGGCCAGGGCTTCGGCGATGCGCTGCAGGACGGCGGTGCGGACGGTGGCGTCGCCGGTGTCGAGGCCGGAGACGACCTCGGTCACCGTGCGCAGTTCCCCGGCGAGTTCGTCGAGCCGGCCCGTCAGGGGCTCGGCCTCGGCGACGGTGGCGATGCCCTCGGCGTCGGCGGCGATCCGGTCAAGCTCGGCGTGGTGTGCGGCGAAGGCGTCCTCGCGGGCCAGGAAGGACACGGCGCGCCGGCCGAAGGCCGCGAGGTCCGCCTCGGCGGCGGCGGCCAGTTCGTCCAGGCGGGCGGTGTCGGCGTGCCGCATGTCCTTCAGGGTCAGCAGGTGGCCGTGGGCGTGGCGCAGTTCGGTCAGTCCGGCCACCCAGGCGTCGGCCTGCCGGGGGGCCTCGCCGCGCAGCCGGCGGACGACCGCGGCGATGCGGGAGGCGGCCGCGTCGAGCGCCTCGGCGGCCTGCCGGGTGAGCGCCCGGACCGTCTCGAACTCGGCCGTCACCTGCTCGGCGGTGGCCCGGAGCTGCCGCAACGGGGCGGCGACGTCGCCGAGTTCGGGGTCGCCGAGCCAGTGGTGGGCGTCGGCAGTGCGGGTGGAGGCGGCGACCAACTCCGCGTACACCTCGCTGGTCGGGGTGGTGCCGGCGACGGCGCGGGCCAGGGAGAGGCAGTCGGAGATGCCGCGCACGAGGTCGGCGTTGCCGACCCGGGCCAGCGGTCCCTCGCCGACCGGGCGGGCGGCGGCGCGGGTGTCGGACAAATACGGGGACCGCCACAGCTGCACCGGGTGCACCCGGCCCGGCTCGCCGTCGGCGGGTCGCAGCAGGGTGAGCAGCCCGTCGTCGAACAGCGCCCAGCCGTGGCAGGACAGCGGGGTGGCGACCTCCTTGCGGATCAGGTTGTAGGGCAGCAGCAGGCTGCGGCCGTCGGTGGGCGCGTGGAAGGCGTACAGCACGTCCTCCCCGTTGGGTGAGCGCACCTCCCGCTCGAACTCCAGGCCCTCGGTGTCGAGGTCGAAGGTCCTGACGGTACCGCCGGCCAGGCAGTAGCCGCCGGGGAAGACGATGCCCTGGTCGTCGGGGAGCCGGCGGCAGGCCCGGCCGACGGCGTCGAGCCGGGCCACGGTCCGGGTGAGGGTGTCGAACACCAGGTACCGGTCGGTGTCCTCCTTGTACGGGCGGACCCTCAGCAGGACGAGGGCGCCCACCCGCGCGTGGGCGACGTCCGCGTCGGCGAGGGACTGCAGCGGCTCGTCGACGGGTTCGCTGTGGATGCCCTCCCCGGTCTCGGTGTCGTTCCCGGTCTTCACGGTGAGGGTGCCGCCGAGGGTGTCGACGAACACCTCGCCCCCGACGGAGATGTGCGGGTGGCGGCCCAGGACGTGGTCCTCGCGGGTGGTCGCGGTCCAGTCGAAGTCGTGTGCGGGCGGCAGTACGTGGTCGCGGTCGCCGCGCGCGTCCAGGAAGGTCGCGCCGCCGTCCTCCGCGACCGTCCAGCGCAGCACCCGGATGTCGCCGGACTTCTCGCCGGTGCGGAAGACGGCCAGCAGGGTGCCGTCGACACGGTGCAGCCGGATCAGGCGGGCCTGCCGGAAGTAGCGGTGGAGCGCGGTGAACTCCCGGACGAAGTCCGGGTCGTCGAGCAGGCCCGGCACGGCGCCGCCGGGCAGCCGGTTCAGCTCGCGGTCGTGCAGCGCGAGGACGTCGCCCACGGCGGTGTCGGCCTGGCGGCCGGGGACGGCGTTGTGGCCGAAGAGGAGCACCTCGCCCACGGCGACGAGGTCGCGGGGCAGGCAGGCCCGGTCGGTGCGCAGCCGCTCGGTGCCGGCGAGGTCGAGCCGTGCGGAGCCGAACTCCTCGGTGCGGCGGGCGTTCAGCGCCTCGGCGCGGCGGGCCAGTTCGGCCGCCTGGGCGCGGAGGCGGTCGTGCAGTACCTCGTACGCGCCGCGGTCGACCGCGTCTGGCGGCGTGTCCGGCTGCCCGTCGTGCGGCGCCTCGTGCGTGCCGGTGGTCATCGATGCCTCTCAGGACTTTCGTGGCAGGGGCCGGGAGCCGCCGTCCCCGGTGCGGCGGCTCCCGGCCCGGGTGGGTGGTTCAGGCCCGGGCGCTGCCGTTCAGCGCGGCCAGCGGGGTGTCCGCGAGGCCCAGCTCACGGGCCCTGTCGAGCAGTTGCCGCAGCGGTCCGCTGCTCGCGGCGTCGCTCTTCATCAGCTTGACCAGCAGGGCGGACACCGTCAGGTTCTGCACGTCACCGGTGGAGACCGAGCCCAGGATCCGGCCGAGGTCCTCGGTGAAGCTGGCCGAGCCGTCGAGCCAGGGCTGGGCCAGTGCCTGCGCGGTCGCGGAGTTCTGGACGAATCCGTCGACGCTCTTGCCGAGTGCGACGGAGTTGACGAGCCGGTCGAAGAAGACCGACTCCCCGCCGACGATGTCGATGTCCGCGTTCTCCAGGCCGGTGGCGAGCACCGTGGCCTGGGCCTCGGCGATCCGCCGCTGCACCTCCAGGCCGGCCAGCCGGACGTCCTTCTCCGCCTCCAGGCGCAGCCGGTACTCCTCGTGGCCGCGGGACGCCTCGTCGAGGGCGGCCATGGCCGCGGCCTTCTCGGTGAGCCCGGCGGCCTCGGCCTTCAGCCGGCTGCCGACCGCCTCCGCTTCGGCGAGGGCCTTGGCCCGCGCGCCCTCTGCCTCGGCGCGCAGCCGGGCCCCGGTGGCCTCGGCCTCGGCGCGGCCGGCCTTCTCGATGACCTCGGCCTCCTTGTCGCGGACCTGCACGGCGGCGAGTCCCTCGGCCGCCGCCTCCGCCTGGACGCCCTCGGCGAGCCGCAGCTTGGAACGGGCGTCGAGGTCGGCCGTCTTCAACCGGGCCTCGGCGAGCGCGACTTCCTCGGCGGCACGGTGGGTGGCGGCCTGTTCGGCGGCCTCGGCGGCCTTGATGTCCTTGACGAGTTTCTCCTGCGCCTCGGCCTCGGCGGCGATGACGACGGCCTGCCGCTGCCGCTCCGCCTCCTCCACGGCACGCAGTTTCTTGATGGACTCCTCCTGCTCGGCCACCGTGCGGTCCACCGCGACGCGTTCCCGGACCACCTCGGCGATCTCCCGCTTCTCCGCCTCGACCTCCTTGTCCGCGGAGATCCGGGTCAGCTCGGTCTCCCGGTCCCGGGCGATGGCCTCCAGCATGCGGTCCTTCTCGATCCGCTCGTTCTCGACGGCGATGACCCGCTCGCGGTTCTTCGCGGCGACGGCGACCTCGCGGGCCTGGTTCTCCCGCTGCACCCCGAGCTGCTCCTCGGTGCGCAGGAAGGCGCCCTGCGCGCGCAGCCGCTCCTCCTCCACCACCTGGGCGGTCTCGGCCTCCTCGCGCGCCCGGACGGTCTCGATCTCCCGGCGCTGCCTGATCTCGGCGTCGGCCTGCCGGCGCTCCAGTTCGAGGATGGCCTCGCGGGCGTCGACGTTCTGCCGGGTGATCTCCTTCTCCTCGCCGCGCTGCGCCTCGTTGGTGCGCACGTGCTCGGTGGCGGTGAGTTCGGTGATCTTGCGGATGCCCTGGGCGTCGAGGACGTTCGCCGGGTCGAGTTGGGTCAGCGGCGTCTGCTCCAGGAAGTCGATGGCGGCGTCCTCGAGGTGGTAGCCGTTGAGGTCGACGCCGATGACCTCGATGATGCGGTACCGCAGCTCCTCTCGCTTGGTGTACAGGTCGGTGAAGTCCAGTTGCTTGCCGACGGTCTTCAGCGCCTCGGAGAACTTCGCGTGGAACAGCTCCTGCAGCGTGTCGCGGTCGCTGGCCCGGGTCGTGCCGACGGCCTGGGCGACCCTGACGACGTCCTCCACCGTCTTGTTGACGCGGACGAAGAAGGAGATGCGGATGTCCGCGCGGATGTTGTCCCGGCAGATCAGGCCCTCCCGGCCGGCCCGCGTGATCTCGATGGTCTTCACCGAGATGTCCATCACCTCGGCCTTGTGCAGGACGGGCAGGACCACCTGTCCGGTGAAGGTGACGTCGACCTTCCGCGTCTTGGACACGATCAGCGCCTTGCCCTGCTCCACCTTGCGGAAGAGCCGGGAGACGGCGAGCAGCGCGAGGAGCGCGGCGAGCAGGCAGACACCGCTGCCCGCGATGATGGGGGTCATGACACAGGTCCTCCGGACACCGGGGTGGTGAGGTCTCGGCGATGGGCGGGCCGGGGTTCCGGCCCGCGGTGGGCGGCTCAGGCGGTAGGGCGGCCCGCCGCGTCCGGTCCGCCGGGTTGGACGGGCCGGTGCGGTGACCGCGGTACCGGTCGGACCGGCGCCGCCGGCGGCGGGGCGGGCCTCGCCGCGGTCGGGGCGGCCGTGCGCCGGGGCGCGGGGAGGCCGGTGGCTGCCGGTACGCGGACCTGCACGTCCCGATCTCCCTCCGGTTCCCGGCAGGCCGTGGAACAGCCGCCTCTCGGCGGTGCACGGCTCCCCTCCGGGTTCCGGTGCGCGGGCATCCGCCGATGTCCTCGCACCGGAACCGTCCGCCGTGCTCCCCTCGCCTCATGCTGCCTTCGCTGCCGCGGGGAGCGCATTGCCGGTTCCCGGCAACATTCACTAGGGTCTGCATGCCGGTGACCGTGCGTGTACGTCACCGGGGCATCACCGATCCAAGGGGGCTGGATGACGGGCCGGAAGATTCCCGGAGAGTATCTGGACGGGTATGACCGGATTCTGACCGAGGTGGCGGCGACCGGTCGCCGCCTGACCCGGGACGAGATCGCCTCCCGGCGCCTGCTGGGCGAGCAGGCCGCGGACGCCGGGTTCGGGCTGCGCGAACTGGTGAGCGCCCACCTCACCGCGGCCCGCGGGTCCTGGCCGCAGGCACCCGGCTCGGCCGACGGTGCGCTCGCGGCCGTCCACCAGGTGATAGACGCCTTCGCCGAAGGGTACGAACGCGCGCAGCGGCTGGCCGTACGCCAGGAGGAGGCCGCGCGGCGGGAGTTCATCGACGACCTGCTGTACGGCCGCAGCGACCTGGGCCGCCTCGCCGAGCGAGCCGAGCGTTTCGGCCTGCGGCTCTCCCACGCCCACGCGGTGGCGGTCGCGCAGGGCACCGCCGCCTACGAGGAGGGCGATCCGGTGCCGCGCCAGGTGGAGCGGGCGCTCATCTCCCGGTTCGGCGACCGCAGTATCCTGCTGACCACGAAGGACGGTCGGCTGCTGTGCATCGCGCCCGGCCACCAGGACGAGGTCCTGGCCTACTTCGCGAAGCACGCCTACGCCGCCACCGACGGCGGCCGGGTCGCCGTCGGCCGTCCGCAGCACGGCCCGGGCGGTGTGGTCCAGTCGTACGAGGAGGCCCTCAACACGCTGGAGATGGCCGAGCGCCTGGACCTCGACGACCCGGTACTGCGCGCCGCCGACCTGCTGGTCTACCCGGTGCTCACCCGCGACCGGCAGGCCATGGCCGACCTGGTGCACAACACGCTGGGCCCGCTCACCGCGGCCCGCGGCGGTGCTCAGCCCCTGCTGGAGACCCTGACCACGTACTTCGACTGCGGCTGCGTCGCCGCGGAGGCCGCGCGCCGGCTGACCCTGAGCGTGCGGGCGCTGACCTACCGGCTCGAACGCATCCACAAGCTCACCGGCGCCAACCCGGCCGATCCGGCCCACCGGTACATGCTGCAGACCGCGGTGATCGGCGCGCGGCTGCTGGACTGGCCGGCCAGCGAGGTGTGAGGCCGGCGGCGGGGCGGTCGCCCGCACGGGGCGGGACGTCCGGCGTTGCGGCCGCCTTCCCCGCGGCGGGACGCTCCGGCGCGGGGCCGCCTCACGCGCGGTGCGCCGGGATCGGGCGGGCGCACCGCTGCCTGCCGGGACCCGGCAGGCAGCCGGCTACCGCTGCGGCCGGCGGCCGAGCAGTTCCGCCAGCCCCTGCCGGGTGGCCGCCAGCACCACCCGGTCCTCCGGTGTGAGCACGTAGCCGGGATGCAGGTCCCACACGAGGTTCTGCGCGTGCCGCCCCGGAGCCCCCGCCGTGGCCAGGTCGGGCAGGCGCTCCCCGGGCGCCGCGGTGTCCAGGGCGACCACCCGCCAGGAGCCGGCCCGGAACGCCTCGGCGACGGTGCGGCCCTGGAGCTGCGGATGCCCGGCCACCTCGAGCGCGGCGAACAGCAGCACCTTGCGCTCGACCGGAATGGCCCCGAGGACCTGGCGTCCCATCATCGCCCCGGCGAAGGCGGGAGCGGCGAGGTGGGACACGCTGCGGCTGCGGGTCAGGGCGTCCGGGTGCGCGGCCCGCAGGGTCCGGTACACGGCACTGGCGAACTCGTCGTCGAACAGCCGCAGCGAGACCCTCAGGTCCCGGCGCAGCGCCCGGGCGGACAGCGCGGCCTCCAGGTTGGTCGTGTCGGAACTGGTGAGCGCGAGCAGGGCCTGTGCGCGGTGCGCGCGCGCCGACTCCAGGACCCCCTCCTGGGTGACGTCGCCGAGGACGACCGGAACGTGCAGCCTGCGCGCCAGGGCGACTCCGCGGGCCTCCGGGTTCTCCTCCACGCACACGACGGGGATGTCCAGCTCCGCCAGCCGGGCCAGCACGCGGGTGCCGATCTTGCCCAGGCCGAGCAGCACGACGTGCCCGGACAGCCGGCGGGGAACGCGCCCCAGGGCGGAGGCGGCACGGAAGGTGCCGAGCGCCTCCAGCAGGCCCGCCACGAGCACGGGCAGCAGGAGCAGCCCGGCGAACCCGGCGAGGATCTGCAGGAGTTGGCGGCTCGCCGCCTGACCGATGGCCGGGTCGTTGATGGCGAAGATGTCGAGCAGGGTCATGTACGCCGCGTGCAGCGGATGCTCGTCGACGGTGAGCATCGAGGCCACCGTCAGGGCCAGCACCGCGCCCAGCACCGCGCCGATCGACCACCACAGCCGGCGTGGGAAGAGCGAGACCAGGGGTGCGGACACCGCGCGGAGCCGGCCGGTGTGCAGGGACGGCCCGGCGTAGGTGACTGCCTCCAGCGCGATCGTGCCCCGTCCGACGGCCGCGGCGACCTCCTCGTCGCCGGGCAGCAGCCGCGGCCCCTCGGACCCGCTGCCGTCCGCACCCTCGTTGCCCGCCGGGTTGCTGGTGGTGGAGGACAGCAGGGCCAGGGTGCACAGCCCGGAGTCGGCGACCCGGCCGTCGCCCGGCGGAGCGTGCTCGACGGCGCGCAGCAGTGTGCCGTCGGCCTGGACCACCTTCCCGGTCCCGGCGATGACGGTGGCGGCGAGGGCGGGGGCGGCGGTGTCGGCGTCGGACAGGACGGTCGTGGAGGTGTCCAGGGCGTCCGGGTCGACGCCGGGGGTGGCGCGGTCGAGGAGCTGGGCGAGGTGCTCCCCCAGCTTCCGGTTGTAGAGGCGTATCACCAGGCGGAGGCGCGGGTTGAGCCTCCGGGCGGCGAGCGCCGCGCGGATGTTGGTCTCGTCGTCGTCGTGGACGAGGGCCAGGGCGCTCGCCTCCGCCACCGCTGCCGCGTCGAGCGCGTCCTCGTCCAACTCCGTTGAGATCACGGTCCGGAGGGCCGGTGCCGGCATCGGGCCGTCGCCGCCGGCGCCACGGTGCCCGGCGAAGGGCACCCGTCCGAGGATCGCCGAGGCGAGGGCCGCGGTGCGCCTGGGCGCGCCCGCCCCGCGGGCCTCGGGGGCCACCAGGACGACGCGTTCCTGGTAGACGTCGCGCAGTTCGACGGCGAGGCGCCGGGCGAGCGCGTCGTCGCCGCAGACGACCATGTGGCCTGCGGGCAGGGGAGGTTGCGGCTGCTGGGGAATGGAAGACACATGTCACAGAGTGCCGTACCGGCCCGCCCGGTTCCGCCCTCCGGGGTGGCCGACGGGTACCGCGGCCCGGTACCGGCGACGGCGCTTCTCCCCGGCCGCGGCCGAGGGGCCGGCGAGGACGACGGACCAGGCAGGGCCGGGGCGCCATGCCGCGCCGGGATGCGGGGCGGGGCCACGGCCGCCCGCCGGCGGGCACGGGCGGGAAGGGCAGGGCCGCGCGGCGTGGAGCGGGCAGCCGACCGAGCGGGCACGGGTGCCCGCACGGGTGGGCGGTCAAGCGGTCGGGCGGGCGGTCGGCGCGAGGGCGCGGCTCGACGGCCGCGCCGCTCGGAGAGCCGGCGGATCCCGGCCGGGCGGGGCCTCACGGGGGACCGCCGCGGGCCGCTGCCGGTTCCCGTCCTCCGCCGCAGGTTCCGGAATCACACCGACCGGTCGGTGAACGCTCACACGGGGGTGTGAAACATCACCGCGCGTGTGATGTTCGCTACAGCCAGACGTGGCCGCACACACTGCCCGGAACGGGGCCGTCCGGTCCGCGGGCGGCCTGGACGCCGCTCGCCCGCAGCGGGCAGGAGAGCGCCCGGCAGCGTGAACCCGCAGCTCACGGGCAGTGCGCTGGTGCGCCGGAGCCGACGCTGCGGCGAGTACGACACCGTGCCGCGCCGACCGCGGATCCGTCAACCTCCTCGCACGCCTCCCCCGGGCCGAGCTGCCGCACCCTTGACGAGTTTTGCATAATGCAAAAGTACGGAAGGGGAAGTGATGAGTGCCATCGAGGCAACCAGGGACGAGCAGCGGACAGCCACAGCGACCACGGAGGCGGCCACGCCCCGGCAGCGACTCGCAGGGCTGCGCAGCGCCCCCTGGAGCCTGATGGTCCTCGCCGTGGTGATCGGCGCCGGCGCCGGCGCCGGGTCGATCGTCTTCCGCTGGTGCATCCAGTTCTTCACCCGGCTGTTCTCCGGCCACGCCGACTACGCGGCGGCCGCGGGCAGCAGCCATCCGCACGTGTCCTGGCTCGGCCCCTACTTCGTCCTGTTCGCCCCGGTGATCGGCGGCCTGCTGTACGGCCCGCTGGTCAACCGGTTCGCCAAGGAGGCCCGCGGGCACGGGGTGCCCGAGGTCATGCTGGCCGTCGCCCAGCGCGGCGGCCGGATCAGTCCCAAGGTGGCCGTGGTCAAGACCCTGGCGTCCGCGCTGACCATCGGCTCGGGCGGTTCGGTGGGCCGCGAGGGGCCGATCGTGCAGATCGGTTCGGCCCTCGGGTCGACCCTGGGACGCTACACGCGGGTGACCGAGGGGCGGATGAAGCTGCTGGTCTCCTGCGGCGCGGCGGGCGGCATCGCGGCCACCTTCAACGCGCCGCTGGCCGGTGTCTTCTTCGCCATGGAGCTGATCCTCGGCGCCTTCAGCGCCGAGGCCTTCGGCGCGCTGGTGCTGGCCAGCGTAACCGCGAGCGTGATCGGACGCGCCGCCTTCGGCAACACGGCCTTCCTCGACCTGCCCGACTTCCGCGTCGACAACCTCGCCCAGTACGGGCTGTTCGCCGTGCTCGGCGTGGTGGCCGCGCTGGTCGGCGTCGGCTTCACCCGGATCCTGTACTGGATCGAGGACGCCTGCGACTGGGCCTGGCGCGGTCCGGAGTGGCTGCGCCCCGCCGTCGGCGGACTGGCGCTCGGCGTGGTGCTGCTGGTGCTCCCGGAGATGTACGGCGTCGGCTACCCGGTGCTGCAGAACGCCACCGAGGGCAAGTACGCGGTCTCCTTCCTGATCCTGCTGCTGCTCGGCAAGGTCGTGGCGACCAGCCTGACCATCGGCATCGGCGGCTCGGGCGGCGTGTTCGCGCCCGGCCTGTTCATCGGTGCGATGCTCGGATCGGCGTACGGCACGGCCGTGCACCAGCTGATGCCGGGCGAGGCCGGTCCGACGGGAGCGTACGCGCTGGTCGGCATGGGGGCGGTCTTCGCCGGAGCCTCCCGCGCCCCGATCACCGCCGTGGTCATCCTCTTCGAGCTCACCGGCGAGTACTCGATCATTCTGCCGCTGATGCTGGCCATCGTGCTCGCGACCGCCACCAGCCGCCTGCTGACCAAGGACACCATCTACACCCTGAAGCTGCGCCGCCGCGGCATCGACCTGGAGGGCCCGGCACGCAACGCGCGGATCGGCGGCCAGCGGGTCGGCACCGTCATGGAGCCCCTGCCCGAGCCGCTGCCGGCCTCGACGCCCCTCGCCCACGCCGCCGACCTGCTGAGCCTCTCCCCGCACGGTGCGCTGCCCGTGGTCGACGCGTCCGAGCGCTACATCGGCGTGGTCACCGCCCAGGCGGTCGCCGAGGTCCTCTCCGAGCAGCCCGAGGGTGCCCCGGTGACGGTGGAGAAGCTCGCGGAGCCCCCGGCCCCGGTCACGGCGGACCAGCCCCTCGCCACGGCACTCGGTCACCTCGTCGCGGTGAACGGCACCGGCGTGCCGGTCCTGGACCGCATCCACGGCAAGCCCGTCGGCTGGCTGAGCCACCAGGGTGCGCTGCGGGTCCTGCACACCACCTCCTAGCACGCCCGGCAGGTCCGCGGGGCGAACGTCGCGGACCGGTAAGGAACACACGACGGCCACGGGTGCGGGGCACCCGCCGGCCGGACGGGTCTGGCCCATCCGTAGGAACTTGCCGACCGCGCACCGTTGCGGTCCCCCGCCACGACGAGGGCGGCGCCATCCTGGCCTCACGGTCCGGGGCGCCCGCCCGCCCCTTCGCTCCGCCTGTCGTGAAGGGGCCCCATGGACATCCTGCTCGTCGCCACCGCCTTCAACAGCCTGTGCCAGCGGGTGTACGCCGAGCTGACCGACCGCGGGCACCGCGCGGAGGTGGTGCTCGCCTCGCACGGTGACGAGGCGGTCCGCGCGGCCGTGCGGGAGGTGCGGCCGGAGCTGATCGTCGCGCCGATGCTGAGGACCGCCCTCCCGGAGGACGTGTGGCGCGGCCGCACCTGCCTGGTCGTGCACCCCGGACCGCCCGGCGACCGCGGCCCGTCCGCACTGGACTGGGCCCTGGCCGACGGTGTGCCGCGCTGGGCGGTCACGGTGCTGCAGGCCGAGGCGGGGATGGACGCCGGCGACATCTGGGCCGCGGTTCCGTTCGCCGTGCCGCCGGTGGGCAAGAGCGACCTGTACCGCAACGAGGCCTCCGACGCCGCGGCGGCCGCGGTGCTGCTGGCGGTGGACCGGTACGCGGGCGGCGCGCACAAGCCGCAGCCGCAGAGCGATCCGTCGGTCAGGGTCACCCGGCGCGAGTACTTCCGGCAGGAGCGGCGGCGCATCGACTGGCGGGCGGACGACACCGGCACCGTGCTGCGGGCGCTGCGGGCCGCCGACTCCCAGCCCGGCGTCCTCGACGAGCTGCTCGGGCGGGAGGTGTTCCTGCACGGCGGGCACCCCGAGGACCGGCTCCGGGGCCGCCCCGGTGAGGTGGTGGCCACCCGGCACGGCGCGGTGTGCCGGGCGACCCGCGACGGCGCGGTGTGGATCCCCGAGCTGAGACCGCGCCGCGGCTCGGGGGATCCGGCGCCGTTCCGGCGGCCCGCCACCGCGGTGCTCGGCGACCGGCTGCGGGGGGTGCCCGAGGAACCCGTGCCGCTGGAGCTGCCCGCGCAGCGCCGCACCTGGGCGGAGATCCGCTACCGGCAGGACGGCGACGTGGGCTTCCTCCGTTTCGGGTTCCCGGGCGGGGCGATGAGCTCCGGCCAGTGCCGCCGGCTGCTCGCCGCCTACCGGCACGCGCTGGAGCGGCCCACGTCCGTCCTCGTGCTGGGCGGCGGGCGCGACTTCTTCTCCAACGGCATCCACCTCAACGTGATCGAGGCGGCCGCGGACCCGGCCGGCGAGTCCTGGGCGAACCTCGACGCGATGAACAACCTGGTCGAGGCGGTGCTGCGGACCACCGACCGCCTCGTGGTGGCCGCGCTCGGCGGCAACGCGGCGGCGGGAGGCGCGATGCTGGCGCTGGCCGCGGACGAGGTGTGGTGCCGCTCCGGCACCGTGCTCAACCCGCACTACCGGCGGATGGGCCTGTACGGGTCGGAGTTCTGGACCCACAGCCTGCCCCGGCGCGTCGGCGCGCGGGCCGCGGCGCGGCTGACGGAGGAGGCGCTGCCGGTGAGCGCCGCCGCGGCCGTGCGGACCGGGCTCGCCGACCGTCTGGTGCCCAGCCCGCCCAGCACGTTCGCGCACGACGTGGACCGGCTGGCCGGCGACCTCGCCGGATCGTCCGCGCTGCGCGCACGGATCGCCGCCAAACGGGACACGCGCGCACAGGACGAGGCCCGGCGGCCGCTGGCGGAGTACCGGCGCGAGGAGATGGCCCGGATGCGCCGCATCTTCTTCGATCCCGGGGCCTCCTACCACGCGCTGCGGTCCGCTTTCGTGCGCAAGGTGCCGTCCGGCTCGGCGCGCCCGCTGGCCTCGCCCGCGCCGCCCGGCACGCCCGCCGAGACCGCCGCCCGCTGAGACCGCCGCCGGGCGGCACGGGTGCGCCGACCGGCCGTATCGCCGCGCTGCCCGGCCGGAGGTGCGGCACCGTGGCAGCACGATCCCGCCGTCCCGCCAGCCCCAGGAGACCCCGTTGACCCGCCCCCGCCTGCTCGTGGCCGGTATCGGCAACATCTTCCTCGCCGACGACGCCTTCGGCCCCGAAGTCATCGACGCCCTGCGGGCGCGTCCGCTGCCCCCGGAGGTGGAGGTGGGGGACTTCGGCATCCGCGGATTCGATCTCGCCTACCGGCTGCTGGACGGCTACGACGCGGTGGTCCTGGTGGACGCCGCTCCGCGCGGCCACCGGCCCGGCACGCTGTCCGTCGTCGTCCCGGATCCGCCGGAGGACACGGACGCCGCCCCGGAAGCGCACGGCATGGACCCGGTGAAGGTGCTCGCCCTGGCCGCGCGCCTGGCCGACGGTCCGCTGCCCCGGGTGGTGCTGCTGGCCTGCGAGCCGGGGCGGCTGCCCGAGTCCGACGCGGACATCGAGGCCGGTCTCAGCGATCCGGTGCGGGAGGCCGTCGGAGCGGCGGTGCCCCTGCTGCACACCGTGGTGGGCCGGCTGCTGGCCGACCCCGGGGCGGAGCTGCGGTTCGGCCGGTCGGTGGAATCCACGCCGTCCGGCCCGGCCGGTTTCCCCGGGATCGGCGCCCCTACGCACGAGGATCGCCGGGTCCGCACCCCCGCCGGCCCCGGCGCCAGTGAGGAGAACGCATGATGTGCAAGTCCGTGGACGTCAGGCAGGCGGTCATGGCCAAGAACGACGATCTGGCCGCCGCCCTGCGCTCCGATCTCGGCGACCGGGGCGTCACCACCGTGAACCTGCTCTCCAGCCCCGGCAGCGGCAAGACGGAGCTGCTCACCGAGGTGCTGGGGCTGGCCGTGCGCCGCGGCGTGCCGGCCGCCGCGCTCACCGCCGACCTGGCGACGGAGAACGACGCCCGGCGGCTGGCCCGCTCCGGCGCCCCGGTCAAGCAGCTGCTGACCGGCGGCCTGTGCCATCTGGAGGCGCAGCAGGTGCGCGGCCATCTGGACGGCTGGCTGCCCGCCGGGACCGCGCTGCTGTTCGTCGAGAACGTCGGCAACCTGGTCTGCCCGGCGGCCTACGACCTCGGCGAGACGCTGCGGATCGTGCTGATGGCGGTGACCGAGGGCGAGGACAAGCCGCTGAAGTACCCGACCGCGTTCTCCTCCGCGCACCTGGTGGTGGTCACCAAGACCGATCTGGCCGAGGCGGCCGGATTCGACGAGGCCCTGTTCGCGGGGAACGTCGCACAGGTGAATCCGGGGGTGGACGTCGTCCGCACCAGCGCGCGGCGCGGCGAGGGCGTGGACGGCCTGCTGGACCGGGTGCTCGCCGTGCGGGACGGCACGCCGGCGCACCGACCGGCGCTCACCGGTCCGGCGCACCGGCACGGCGTCTCGTGACCGCACCCGCCGGCACCTCGGTCCGCCGCCGGGTCGGCGTGCGCGGGGTGGTGCAGGGCGTCGGCTTCCGGCCGTTCGTGCACCGTCTGGCGACCGAGGAGGCGCTGAACGGTTTCGTCACCAACCACTCCGGCGGCGTCCTCGTCGAGGTGGAGGGGCCGTCCTCCCGGGTGGAGCGGTTCTGCGCCCGGCTGGTCCGGGAGACGCCGGCACTGGCCCGCGTCACCGGAGTGGACCAGACCGAGGTACCCGTGCGCGGCGGCGCGGACGGCTTCACGATCCGCGCCTCCCGGAGCGGCGAGGGGCGCACCTCGCTGCCGCCGGACACCGCCACCTGCGCGGACTGCCTGCGGGAGCTCGCCGATCCCGCCGACCGCCGCCACCGGCACCCGTTCGTCACCTGCACCCACTGCGGCCCCCGCTTCACCATCGTCACCGAGCTGCCGTACGACCGGGCGGCCACGACGATGGGCGCGTTCCCGATGTGCGGGCGGTGCGCCGCCGAGTACGGCGATCCCGGCGACCGGCGCTTCCACGCCCAGCCGGTCGCCTGCCGGGACTGCGGTCCCCGGCTCCGCCTCCACCCGGCGCCCGGCACCGGCGTCCGGCCGACCCGGGACGACGAGGCCGTGTCGGCGGCCCGCGCCCTGCTCGCCGCGGGCCGCATCGTCGCCGTCAAGGGCGTCGGCGGGTACCACCTGGCCTGCGACGCGACCGACCCGCACGCCGTGGCGCGGCTACGCGCCCGCAAGCTGCGCGGCGGCAAGCCGTTCGCGGTGATGGCCGCGGACCTGGCCGCCGCCGCGGAGATCGCGGAGGCCGGTGCGGCGGAGCGGGCGGTGCTCGCGGGCCCGCGGCGTCCCATCGTGCTGCTCCGCCGGCGCGGCGGACCGCTCGCCCCGGGCGTGTGCTCCGGCAGCCCGCACGTCGGGGTCATGCTGCCCTACACGCCCGTGCACACCCTGCTGTTCGGGCTGGACGGCGACCCGCCCGGGCCGCGGCTGCTGGTGCTGACGAGCGGCAACCGGTCCGGCGAGCCCATCGTCACCGACGACACGGAGGCGCTGGAGCGGCTGGACGGACTCGCCGACGCCTGGCTGGCGCACGACCGGGCGATCACCTCCCCCTGCGACGACTCGGTGCTGCGGGTGCGGGCCGACGGCACCGAGCAGCTGCTGCGCCGGTCCCGCGGGCATGTTCCCCGGCCGGTGGCGTTGCCGTTCGAAGTGCGTCCCGCGCTCGCCGTGGGCGGCGACCTGAAGAACGCGCCGTGCCTGGCCGCGGGCGACCAGGCCTGGTTCGGTCCGCACATCGGCGATCTCGGCGACCTGGCGGCCGTCACCGCGCTGGAGCGTGCGGAGCGGACCCTGGGGCGGCTGACCGGTGTCCGCCCCGGGCTCCTGGCCGCCGACCGGCACCCCGGCTACCACTCGGCCCGGTGGGCGCGCCGGCGGGCCGGCGGTCGGGAGGTGCGCCTCGTGCAGCACCATCACGCGCACGCCGCCTCCGCCATGGCCGAGCACGGGCTGACCGGCGCCGCAGCCGTGATCGCGGTCGCCTTCGACGGCACCGGCTACGGCGACGACGGCACGGTGTGGGGCGGCGAGGTACTGCTCGCCGGCTACGACGGGTTCCGCCGCTTCGCCCATCTGACGCCGGCGCCGCTGCCCGGCGGGGACGCCGGGGTGGCCAACCCGTGCCGGCTGGCGCTCGCCCGCCTGCACGCCGCCGGACTGCCGTGGGACGAGAGCCTGCCGAGCGCGCAGGCGTGCACGCCGTCCGAGCGTGCCCTGCTGGCCCGGCAGTTGGAGCGGAACCTGGCCTGCACGGCGACCTCCAGCATGGGCCGGCTGTTCGACGCGGTCTCCTCGCTGGCCGGGGTGTGCCATCGCGCGGGGTACGAGGCGCAGGCGGCGCTGGAGCTGGAGGCCGAGGCGCTGCGGGCCTGGCACACCGACACCGGCGCGTACGGGTTCGCGCTCGGCCCGGCCCCGGGGACCGCCTCGCCCCTGCTGTTCGATCCCGCGCCGGTCCTGCGCGCGCTGATCGCCGACCTGGGCCGCGGCACGCCCCGAGCGGTGCTGGCGGCCCGCTTCCACCGGGCGGTCGCCGCCGCCGTCGCCGACCTCTGCGGCCGTGCCCGCCGCGGCACCGGCCTGTCCACGGTCGCCCTGACCGGCGGCGTGTTCGCCAACGCGCTGCTGGAACAGGCCTGCTGGGACCTGCTGACCGCGGACGGGTTCACGGTGCTGCGGCACATGGAGGTCCCGCCCGGCGACGGCGGGCTCGCCCTGGGGCAGCTCGCCGTGGCGGCCCGCATCCCATCCGACGCCGACAACACGGAGTGACCTATGTGTCTGGCAGTGCCCGGCCGAGTTCTGGCCGTCGAGGACGACAGCGAGCCCCTCACCGGGCTGATCGACTTCGGCGGTGTGCACAAACGCGTCTGCCTGGAGTACGTCCCCGACGTCCGGGCCGGTGAGTACGTCATCGTCCACGTCGGTTTCGCGCTGCAGCGGCTGGACGAGGAGTCGGCGCAGGCCTCTCTGCGGCTGTTCGAGGAACTGGGCCTGCTGGAGGAGGAGTTCGGCGACGCCTGGGGACGGGCGGCCCAGGAGGCCGGGCTGCCGGACGCTCCGGCGACCGCCCCGGGCCCGGAGGCCGAGGAGGGAGCCCGATGAAGTACATCGACGAGTTCAACGATCCGGATCTGGCGCGCAGGCTGCTGGACGAGATCCACGCCACGGTCACCCGTCCGTGGGCGCTGATGGAGGTGTGCGGCGGGCAGACCCACTCCATCATCCGGCACGGTATCGACCAGCTCCTGCCGGAGCAGGTGGAGTTGATCCACGGACCCGGCTGCCCGGTGTGCGTGACCCCGCTGGAGGTCATCGACAAGGCGCTGGAGATCGCGGCGCGCCCCGGCGTGATCTTCTGCTCGTTCGGGGACATGCTGCGGGTGCCGGGCACCGACCGGGACCTGTTCCGGGTCCGCAGCGCCGGCGGCGACGTCCGCGTGGTGTACTCCCCGATGGACGCGCTGGACCTGGCCCGCCGGAACCCGGACCGCGAGGTGGTGTTCTTCGGCATCGGTTTCGAGACCACCGCGCCGGCCAACGCGATGGCCGTCCACCAGGCCCGCCGTCTGGGCCTGGCCAACTTCAGCCTGCTGGTGTCGCACGTGCGGGTGCCGCCGGCGATCGAGGCTCTGATGACCGCGCCGTCCTGCCGGGTCCAGGCGTTCCTCGCGGCCGGGCACGTGTGCAGCGTCATGGGCACCGCCGAGTACCCGGACCTCGCCGAGCGGCACCGGGTGCCGATCGTGGTGACCGGGTTCGAGCCGCTGGACATCCTGGAGGGCGTCCGCCGCGCGGTGCTCCAGTTGGAGCGCGGCGAGCACCGTGTGGAGAACGCCTACGCCCGCGCCGTCCGGGACGCGGGCAATCCGGCCGCGCTCCGCATGATCGAGGACGTCTTCGAGGTCACCGACCGGTCCTGGCGCGGGATCGGCCGCATCCCCGGCAGCGGCTGGCGGCTGACCGAGGCGTACCGCGCGCACGACGCCGAGCACCGGTTCGACGTGACCGGCATCCGCACCGAGGAGCCCGGTGTGTGCCGCAGCGGGGAGGTCCTGCAGGGCCTCATCAAGCCGACCGGGTGCCCGGCGTTCGGCACCGAGTGCACCCCGCGCACCCCGCTGGGCGCCACGATGGTGTCCAGCGAGGGTGCCTGCGCCGCCTACTACCTCTACCGGCGTGTGGAGGCCTCCGCGCCGGCCGGGACGGGACAGAAGGAGATGAACCCCGTTGGCTGACACCGTTGGCACCGCCGACACCCTCGGCACGACCGGCACCCCCGGCACGACCGGTACGACGGGCACCCCCCGCACGACGGCGAAGACCGGCGGGGCCGACCCGGCCGCCACGGCCGACGCTCCGCCCGTCGACCCCTCGGCCTGGACCTGCCCCGCCCCGCTGCGCGACCAGCCGGTCGTCGTCATGGGGCACGGCGGCGGGGGCGCGCTGTCCGCGGAACTCGTGGACGACGTCTTCGCACCCGCCTACGGCAACCCGGTGCTGTCCGCGCTGGCCGACTCGGCGGTGATCCGCCTCGGCGGCACCCGGCTGGCCTTCTCCACCGACTCCCACGTGGTCCGGCCGCTGTTCTTCCCCGGCGGCAGCATCGGGGACCTGGCGGTGAACGGCACGGTCAACGACCTGGCCATGAGCGGGGCCGTACCCGCCTACCTGTCCGCCGCGTTCGTGCTGGAGGAGGGGGTGGACCTGGACGTCGTCGAGCGGGTCGCCCACGCGCTCGGCGCGGCCGCGCGGGCCGCGGACGTCACCGTCGCCACCGGCGACACCAAGGTGGTCGAGGCCGGGCACGGGGACGGCGTGTACCTCACCACCTCCGGTGTCGGCCTGGTTCCCGACGGCGTGGACATCCGCCCGCAGCGGGCCAGGCCCGGCGACGCCGTCCTGGTCAGCGGGCCGATCGGGCTGCACGGTGTGGCCGTGATGAGCGTGCGCGAGGGGATCGAGTTCGGCGTGGAGATCGCCAGCGACACTGCGCCGCTGGCCGGTCTGGTCGCCGCGATGCTGCAGGTCACCAATGATGTGCACGTGCTGCGCGACCCGACCCGCGGCGGCCTCGCCACCTCGCTCAACGAGATCGCGCGCGCCTCCGGCACCGGCGTACGGCTGTCCGAACGCGCGGTCCCCGTGCCGGACGCCGTCCGCAACGCCTGCGGGTTCCTCGGCCTGGACCCGCTGTACGTGGCCAACGAGGGCAGGCTGGTGGCGTTCGTCCCGGAGCAGCACGCCGAGGCCGTCCTGGCGGCGATGAGGGCGCACCCGCAGGGTGCCGGCGCGGCCCGGATCGGAGAGTGCGTGGCCGAGCATCCGGGGACGGTGGTGGTGTCGACCGGACTGGGCGGCACCCGGGTGGTGGACCTGCCACTCGGCGAGCAGCTCCCCCGGATCTGCTGACCGGCCGCGCGGGGTGCGGGACGGGCCCCACCGGGCCCAGGTGGGGCCCGGTGGGGCCGAGGGCGCGGGCGGCGTCCCGGGAGGCCGGGTCGCCGCCCGCGCCGCGCTGCGGTGCCGGCCGTCGGCGGCCGGGTCAGCCCGGTTCAGCCGGCGACTTCGGCGAGCTCGATGCCGGTGATCTCCAGTTCCCGTCCGCTGCGCAGCCCCTGGGAGGGCTGGTCGCACCGCGGGCACCAGAAGAACGGCGGTGTGCCCACCGCGAACTCCTCGTCGCAGGGCCCGCAGTGGGCCCGCGCCGCGACCTCCTCGACGACCAGGGCGGCGGAGGCCAGCGCCGTTCCGTCCCGGGCCACGTCGAAGGCGAAGGCCAGCGCCGCGGGCACCACGCCGGACAGTTCGCCCACCCGCACGGTGACCGCGGCCACCGGCCGCGTGCCGTGGGTACGGGCGGTCTCGTCCGCCTGCTCGACGATCGCGGTGGCGATCGACAGTTCGTGCACGGCCGTTACCGCGGATGCCGGGAGCCCGACCCGAGGTCGGCCATCCGCCAGATCCTGATCTCGCGCACGAGGGCGGGGATCTCCCTGATCAGCAGGGCGAGTACCGCCCCTCCGACGAGTACCGCCTGAGCGGTCAGCACCCGCCGGGCCGTCAGCTCTGCCATGTGTGCTCCTCGCCTGCCTCATCCCGGGGGGATGTTCGGCATCACCTTCATGATCGCGTTGTGCTTCTTCCAGTGGATCCCGGTGGACCGGCGCGCGTCCGCGGTTCCGTCGCGGTGCTGCCCGACCTGGTGGCCCCGGGGGACCGTGTTGCCCTGGTGCTGTCCGGGGACGTGCCCAGGGGTGTCCGGCCGCACCCGTGCGCGGCCCACTCTGATGTGTCCCATGGTGTGCTCTCCCTTCACGTGCTCCCGCCACCGGACGGCGTGGCGGCCAGTTCCGCGAAGAAGTGTTCGACGGCGGGCCAGACGCGGGTGCCTCCCGACAGTCCGCGCCACTCGCTGCGGACCAGGGCGACCAGCCGGAAGCAGTCGTCGACCGGCACGATCCAGTGGTGCCGCGCCTCGCGCGCGGTGTTCACCAGCAGCGCCTCGACCTCGGGTGCCACGCCCTCCACCAGTGGACACCCGGAGACGGTCTCCCGCCACGCGGCGGGGTCCACCTGCCAGCGGACGGCACCGGCCGGGCCCGGATAGTGCGCGACGACGGTTCCGTCCGGGTGCGGTACGAAGAACGCCAGGCCGACGGGCACGCCGAGCGCCTCGGTGTCCACCGGGGGCAGTCGCACGCGCCGCTCGGGAATGAGCCGGTAGCGGTGGTCGCCCGCCTCCTCCCGGACGAACAGCAGGGAGCAGGCCCGGCAGGCGCACAGCACCTGCTGCTGCGGGCTGTCGTACAGGTGGCGGTGTTCCGGCGGCACGGGCTCGGCGCACATGTCGCAGCGCTCCTCGGCCGCCGAGCGCCCCGCGGCACCCGAGCGGATCACCCGGGCCAGCGCCCCGCCGGCGCTCACGGCGTTCCCCCGGCGGGCGCCGGCCGTACCGTCAGCGCGTCCAGGGGGACGAACGCGGGCGGCCCGGCCGGCTCCGGTTCCCGCTCCACCGCGCGCAGTTCGGGCGCGGCGGCGAGGAGGGTCTCGCGCACGGCGTCCATCACCCCGGCCGAGCCGGAGGCGCAGCCCGCCGAGGTGAGCCGGACCCGGGCCACTCCTGCGTCGACGCCGACCAGTTCGAGGTCGCCGCCGTGTCCGCGCAGGTCTCCGCGGAGCCGCTCGACCGCGCGGTCGAGCCGCGGCCGCACCTGCTCGGGGTGCACGTCGTGCAGGACCATCAGGTGCCCGACCAGTTCGTCGCCGGCCAGGCCGGCGGCCAGGTCGGCGTCGGCGCGGTCCAGGATGCGGGCCAGTGCCTCGCCGTAGACCTCGGCCAGTGCGCGTACCGCGTCCACCGCGTCCCGGGACGTCGGACCGGGGGTGTTCTCCAGACGCTCCAGCAGCTCGTCGACGCGGGTCAGCCGCGCGGCGACCGCGCCGTCGCCGAGCCGGTCCGCCTCAGCCATGGCCGGCTCCGTACGTCGGCGAGTGGACGGTGGTCAGTTCCTTGCCCTTGCCGAGGTACATGTGCACCCCGCAGGGCAGGCACGGGTCGAAGCTGCGCACGGTGCGCATGACGTCGACGCCCTTGAAGTCGTCGGGCCCGTTCTCCTCGAAGATCGGCTGGCCCTGCACGGCGTCCTCGTAGGGGCCCGGTGTGCCGTAGCTGTCGCGCGGGCTGGCGTTCCACGGCGTCGGCGGGTACGGGTGGTAGTTGGCGATCTTCTTGTCCTTGATGACGAGATGGTGCGACAGCACCCCGCGTACGGCCTCGTGGAAGCCGCAGCCGATCGCCTCGTCGGGGACCTCGAAGTTCTCGTAGACCTTGGTCTCGCCGGCCCGCACCAGGCCCATCGCCTTCTCGAGGAACTCGAAGGCCATCGCGGCCGCGTAGGCGACGAAGTAGGGTCGCGCGCGGTCGCGTTCGATGGTGTTGCTCCACTGGGGGATCTTCCACTCCAGTGTCTGCTCGGGCAGCTTCTCGCTCTTGGGCAGGGTGATGCGCACGCTGTGCCCGGTGGACTTGACGTACTGGGTGTCGACGAGGCCGCTGAGCGCCGTGGTCCACAGCCGGGCCAGCGGGCCGCCGCCGGTGTCCAGGGCCAGGTGCGCGTCGCTCTCCTTGTGGTACCAGCGGGGGCTCATGACCCAGCTGTACTTGTCGTCGAAGTCGCGCTTCTGCGGCACCGGCACGGTGGTCTGGTTCCACGGGTGGCGCATGTCGACGGGGTTCCCGAGCGGGTCGCGGGTGACGAAGGGCTGCTCGGCCGTCCAGTCCTCGTAGTAGGAGCTGCCGAGCATGATGCGCAGCCCGAGGTTGATGTCGACGAGGTTGTTGGTGACGAGTTCGCCGTCGACGACGATGCCGGGGGTGACGTGCATCGCCCTGCCCCACTCGTTCATCGTCTCGTAGCGGTAGTCGCACACGTCGGGGTTCTGGAAGGCCCCCCAGCAGCCGAGCAGGACGCGTCGGCGTCCGACCTCCTCGTAGCCGGGCAGGGCCTCGTAGAAGAAGTCGAAGACGTCGTCGTTCATCGCCACGGACTGCTTGACGAAGTCGAGGACCCGCATCAGCCGCGAGAGGTACTCGGTGAAGGCGGTGGGCGAGGGCACGGTGCCCACACCGCCCGGGTACAGCGTCGACGGATGGACGTGGCGTCCCTCCATCTGGCAGAACATCTCGCGGGTGATCCGGCTGACCTTGAGGGCCTCCTTGTAGACCTCGCCCTCGAACGGGTTGAACGCCCGCATGATGTCGGCGATGGTCCGGTAGCCGTGGATCTCGCCGCGGGGTGCCTGGGTGCGCTCGGCACGGGCCAGCACCGAGGGGTTGGTCGCCTTGACCATCGCCTCGCAGAAGTCCACGAAGACCAGGTTGTCCTGGAAGATCGTGTGGTCGAAGATGTACTCCGCCGCCTCGCCGAGGTTGACGATGTGCTCGGCCAGCGGCGGCGGCTTCACCCCGTACGCCATCTGCTGCGCGTAGTCGGAGCAGGTGGTGTGGTTGTCGCCGCAGATCCCGCAGATGCGGGAGGTGATGAAGCCGGCGTCGCGCGGGTCCTTGCCCTTCATGAACACCGAGTAGCCGCGGAACAGCGACGAGGTGCTGTGGCACTCGACCACTTCCCGGTTCGCGAAGTCGATCTTCGTGTAGATGCCCAGGTTGCCGACGATCCGGGTGATCGGGTCCCAGGACATGTCCACGAGCTGGGCGGGTTTCCGCCCACCGGACCCGGCCCGCTCCTCGGTCTGTGTCATGTCACTTCCTGTCCTTCTGCCTGGCCGGGGGTGTCAGCCCCGCCAGTACGGGTCGTAGCCGCTGGTCAGTTCGGGCTCGTTGTGGCGCCACTTGGTCTCGTGGTTGACGGCGGCGTTGGTGATGCCGCGCATCCGCCGGATGAACGCCCCGTAGGGCCTGATGAGGGTCGCCGACAGGCCGCCGCCGGTCGGCTCGTCCATGAACGGCATGAAGGCGTCCGGGAAGCCCGGCATCGTGCAGCCGATGCAGATGCCGCCCACGTTGGGGCAGCCGCCGACCCCGTTCATCCAGCCGCGCTTGGGCACGTTGCAGTTGACCACCGGCCCCCAGCAGCCCACCTTGACCTGGCACTTGGGGGCGTTGTAGTCCTTGGCGAAGTCCGCCTGCTCGTAGTAGGCGGCCCGGTCGCAGCCCTCGTGCACGGTCTTCCCGAACAGCCACTGCGGACGCAGCATGTCGTCCAGCGGGGGCGGCGGGGCGGAACCGGCGGCGTGGTGGAGCACCCAGACCAGGGTGTCCATGAAGTTCTCGGGCTGGATCGGGCAGCCGGGGACGTTGACCACGGGCAGTTCGCCCTGCGACGTGAAGTCCCAGCCCAGGTAGTCCGACAGGCCCATGCTGCCGGTGGGGTTGCCGGCCATGGCGTGGATGCCGCCGTAGGTGGCGCAGGTGCCGGCGGCGACGACCGCCCAGGCGCGCGGGGCGAGTCGGTCGAGCCACCAGTTCAGGGTGAGGGGCTCACCGGTGTCCGGGTCGTTGCCGAAGGAGGTCCAGTAGCCGTCGCCCTCGATGATGTTCTGGTTGGGGATCGATCCCTCGATCACCAGGATGAAGGGCCCGAGCTCCCCGCGCGCCGCCGCCCGGTAGGGGGCGAGGAACTCCTCGCCGCCCAGGGTGGGCGAGAGCACCTTGTTGTACAGGTGCACCTTGGGCAGGCCCGGGATCAGTCCGGTGACCAGGTCCTCGATCGACGGCTGGCCGGCGGCGGTGAGCGAGACGGTGTCCCCGTCGCAGCTCATGCCCTCGGAGATCCAGAGGATGTGTATCTCGTCGAAGCCCTCGCGCTGCTGCGCGCCGGCGGGCTCCCGGTCGACGTCGGTGGTTCCGCTGTCTGCGGTCATGTCTGCGGCCTCCGCTGCACTCGGTCCCGGAAGCGGTCGTACGCCGCGGCCACCGGCGCTGCCGTGGGCAGGCCGGGCGGCTGGTCGGGGGCGTGCGGCGCCTCAGGGACGTCCATGGGGCTCCCCCTCACCGGTGGCGGTCAGGGGGGTCAGTTCGTGGGGGCGGAAGTAGTGGAAGCGGCCGTACCAGCCGTTCAGTTCCGCCGCGGGGTCGTCGTCGAGTGTGACGGCGAGGTGGACGCTGCCGTCCACGTCGTGGCGTACGGCCGCCACCCTGGCGGTGCGCCCGGCCAGGAACATGTCCTGCGCGTCGGCGCCCCGCCCGGCGGGGTGCAGCCGTACCGGGCTGCCCGCCGCCAGCGGTACCCCGTCGACGACCACGCTGTCGGTCGCCGGGGAGAGGCCGTCGTCGCCGCCCTCCTGCCACCAGGGGACCTCGGGACCGCCGGGCAGGGGCCCGGCCGAGGTCGCGCGTTCCGCACCCGGTTCCCGCGGGTCCGGTGCACCGGGTGCGGCGGACGGGGCGGTTCGGGCGGGCCGGGCGGGCCGGGCGGGCTCCAGGGAGCGGATCGCGCCGTGCAGCCGGGCGAACATCTCCGGCGGCAGGGTCTCGACGCGGTCGAGGATGCCTGCGGCACGCGGGTCGGTGGCGCGGGCCTCGCGCTTCTCCTGGTCCGTCAGAAGGAGGGTGCGCAGGGTGAGGATCTCGTCGATCTCCGCGGCGTCGTGCAGGTCGCCGGGGCTCTCGGGCGCCACCTCGGGGTGGTCCGGCAGCAGGATCGGCGCGGACAGCAGCGCCGGTGCCGTCCCGGGATCGCCCCCGAGGACGGGGAAGGTGTGCAGGTTGCGGCAGGCGCGGGCGTGGTCCTCGCAGTCCCGCGGCGGGTCGGTCAGCGACAGGAAGGCGACGTCCTCACCGCCGATCAGGGTGTGCGTGGCCAGCAGGGCGTGGCGCAGCGCCTCGGCGCGCGGGGCGCCGGCGCCGGGCGAGGGGCCGGTGTTCTCGGTGCGGATCCGCAGCCGGTACAGCGGCGGGCCGTCCCCCGGGCTGTCCTCGACCCGTTCGGCCCGCAGCGTGGTGACGGCGTGGCCGCGTTCCCGCCTGCGCACCAGTCGGCCGGCGTCGCCGGGCAGTTCCTCGGTCTCCTCGCCGGGGGGTGCGCCGACCGGCGTGGCGTGGTCCCGGTCGAGCAGCCGGGCCAGCGGGACCCGGATGTCGAACTCGCGGGGAACGGCCTCGTCGAAGGTCAGGTGGACGTCGTCGCCCGCTTCCAGGGACTCCACCGGCCGGTGGAGTCCGCCGGGCAGCCGCTGCTCCACCTGCTTGCGCTGGAGTTGCAGGTAGCGCACCCGGACCCGCACCTCGGCGGTCGGGGCGGCCCGCAGCAGGCACTCGGTCTGCTGGTACCAGGAGTCGACCGAACCGGCGAGACCGGGAGGCACCGGCCCGTCGCGTTCCGCCCAGTCGCGGGGGGCGAGCACGCCGAACTGCCAGCGGACCCGGTTCTTGGGTGAGGAGCGGCGGTACGGGTAGAGCAGGTAGCCCTCGTAGAGGACGGCGTCGGCGACGGCGCCGAGGCCGCGGAAGGCGTCGTCGCAGGGCGTCGCCGCCGGTGCGCACCCGCCGTCGGCCGCGTCGACCACCATGTCGCCTCCTGCTCCGGCCGGGACCCGGCCTCCTCGGTCACCTCGTGCACCCGTCCGAATGCGTGTCGCGGGCCCCTTCCGGTCGCCCGGACCGCCTGCGGAGGGCGTCCGGCGCCATCCGTTCCCCCACCGTCACACGGTTCACACCGGTGCGCCTCTTGCGGACCAATCGGCTGCTCCGGGCGGGTGGCGTCCACTCGGCCGCCCGCGTGCGCGCCGGGCGTCCCCGCCGGTCCCCCGGCCGCTGCGGCCGCGGTCCGGGTCCTGGGGACCGACGGGGAGGCGGGCGGCAGGCTGCGGGCGCCGGGGGTGCGTCTGCGCCGCAAGCCTCTCCGTATGGCGCATATCGGGTGTTCCGTTCCGGGTGTGCGTGTGTGTCTGCGGCGCTCCGTCCGGCGACCGGGGGTTGTGGTCGGTGGGTTCCGTCCGACCCGCCCACCGTGAGCAGTACGCGATCGAGGGCTGAAGGGCGGGGAGGCCGACAACCTCTACGGCGTCGCCGACAAGCTCGGCCTAGACAAGAAGGACTTCCAGGGGATCAGGGACGCCTACGAGTTCGACCCGGTGACCGAGAAGTACACCAGGGTCGCCCTGATGGACGAGGCCCGCTGGTACCCGTCGCTGACCGCGCCGTCCGACGGCCGGGTCCTGGCCGTCTCCGGTCTGGACGACATCGGCCAGGTCGTGCCCGGCAAGAACGAGGTCTACGACCCGGTGGGCAGGACCTGGTCCAAGGGCCCGAACCTCACCGGCTTCGACCGGCGGTCCGTCGCCCCGAACGCGGTGCGGCACGGTGACGGTTCGCTGACCGTCCGCGTACCCGACGTCCCGTCACCCGTGCCGTCCGGCTGGAACATGGTCTTCGCCACGGACCACCGGGGCACGCCGTGCGGGGCGCAGTGGATCCACGTGGGCGCGGCCGGATGACCCGCCGCGACCGGGGCCGGAGCGCGCCGCCCGGGGGCAGCCCGGGGCCGGGGACGCCGCCGGGCGGTCACGGGGCCGATCGGACCGCCCGGGCGGCATCGCTGCCGCTGCCGCTGCCGCTTCCGTGCCCGTGGTACCGGAGCAGCAGCATGGCCGCGTCGTCGTGCAGCGGTCCCGCGGAGTGCCGTACGACGTCCTCGCGCAACGCCTCCAGCGCCCCGTGCGCGTCCGCCTCCTTCAGCAGGTGGGCCCGCGCGTCCAGCGGGTAGAAGCGGCCGGCTTCGTCCCGGGCCTCGGTGACCCCGTCGGTGTACAGCAGCAGTTGGTCGCCCGGTGCGAAGAGCACCCGGAACGGTTCGGGGGCGTCCGCTCCGTGGGCACCGAGGCCGAGCGGCAGTGCGAAGGACGGCGGCACGGGGAAGTCGGCGGATCCGTCCCCGCGTACCAGCATGGGCGCCGGGTGACCGTAGTTCAGGAACACGATCTGCTGGTCGCGGCGCACCTCGGCGAGGATGGCGGTGACGAACTTCTCGCCGTCCTTCTCCCGGTCCAGGCTGCGCTCCAGCCAGGCGCCGACGCCCGTCAACTCCGGTTCGTCGTAGGCTGCTTCGCGGAAGGCGCCCAGTACCACGGCGGCCGTCTCGACGGCGGCCAGCCCCTTGCCCTGCACGTCGCCCACGATGACCCGCACCCCGTGCGGCGAGGACACCACCTCGTACAGGTCGCCTCCGATGCGGGCCTCCGCCAGGGCGGAGGTGTAGGACACCGCCGCCTGCAGCGGACCCGCCGTCAGCGGTACCGGGCGGAGCAGGACCCGCTGGGCGACCTCGGCGATCGACCGCACGCTCGCCAGCTCCGCCTCGCGCCGGCCGCGCACCACGGCGGCAGCGACCCCGGCGGCGGTCACCCCCGCCACGGAGGCCATCGCGGTGAACGCCCTGGGCTCGCCCGCCATTCCGTCGTAGAGGCCGAGGCAGAGGCAGAGCAGCAGGGCGGCCAGCCCGGTCGCCGCCGTGCGCCGCCAGCCGCCGACCAGTCCGGAGAAGGCCGGGCCGAGCGAGACCAGCGGCAGGTACCCGACCTCCGGTCCGGCCAGGACGTCGACGACGGCCACCACGCCCATGACGCCGGCAGGCATCCAGGTCAGCACCTGGAGACCGGACGGCGGGTTCCTCACGGCCATGACGTCACTCCAGCGGTAGCGCGAGCCCGGGAGCCGTCGCAGCCGCACCATTGCCGCACGGGCGCCGTCCCTCCCCTGCTCTTAGGCTATGCAAAAGTCTCCTCGGGCCATCAGCCGACGCTCGCTCCTTTACGGGATCGAGGCCTCGTGCCGTGCCCGCACCGGGCCGGGGCACGAGGCGGCCGGTGCACCGCGGGACCCGGAGGGGGCTGCCGTGGCCGGGTGGCGTCGGCTCGAAAGGCCCGGCCGGCGTCGGCTCGACGGGCCAGGCTGATCGCCGCGGCGGCCGCCGCCGTCGCGCTGCCCACACTGGTGTCGCTGTCCCGCACCGAGGCTCCGGGCGGATCCGGCAGCCCCGGCGACGTCACGTCGGAGCAGTCGGAGCAGTCGGAGGCAGCGCCGTCCGCGCCCCCGTCCGCGCCGCCGTCCGAGACCGCGGTCCCGCCCCGCCGACGTGACCTCCGCTGACGGACCGGGGTGGCAGCCGTAGACGTGCAGCCGCTGCGGTACCGGCGGTGCGTCCGCCCGGCGCGACCTCTCGCCGCACACCCGGACAGGCCGGTCGGACTCCGCCGGGGCCCACACCCGGAAGGCGCACGGGCCCCGCGCACCCGGCCGCGAAGTGCGCGGATACGACCGACGGCGGCTTCGGGGCACCGTCCCCGCGCGACGGGCGGCCACCGCCCGTCCCGCATGGCGTGACGGCCGCAGGGGCCGCGGGGCGGCCCGGCCGGCCGCCGGCTGCGTCCGGTGGGCGGGGGTTCAGGTGTCGCGTCGGGCCGCGGCGTCCACCCAGCCCAGGGGGGACATGTCCAGGTCCTCGAGGGCCGGCACCGGCGGCTCTCCACCGGCCTCGGTGAACGCGGTCAGCGCCTCGACCAGCACCGCGCGTTGGTGCGGGTCCAGCCGTTCGACGATCGACGCGATCTCGGAGCGCCGCTGCGCCGTGACGTCCGACACGATGCGCCGCCCCTCGTCGGTCAGCTGCAGCAACGTTTCGCGACGGTTGTCCGGATTGACCTGCCGGTCCGCAAGTCCGGCCGCGATCAGTCGGTCCACCATCCGCATCGCGGTGGAGGGCGCGACCTGCAGCAGTTCCGCCAGCGCGACCAGCTTCGTGGCACCCCGTGTGGACAAGACGACCAGCATGCGGAACTGCGGCAGTGTCACCCTGTCCTGCACTGCGGCCAACGACCGCGCCGACACCGCCACCAGCAACCGGGACGCGGTCAGCACCGCCCGGGTGACCGCGTCGACATCATCCACACCCTCGGCGAGGGTCTCGCTCTCCCGCATAACTCCTTTTTATCGCGCCGGAGTGCCCGCGTACCCGCCGTACGGGTACGGCTTCCCGGAACATCACCGTGACGTGCGCCGCAACCGAAGGTACGTTTCCGCACACCGGCCGCGCGAGAGCCCCCGCGCCGACGGCCACAACGGCCGACGCGACCCGGCCCGGACACCGCCCTCACCCAGGGCGCTCTGCGGCGACCGCCGTGTCCGGGACTCGTGCAGGCGGCGCCCGAGGCGGTGTCGACGTGGGCGCTCCGCGCCGCCGGCGTGCGCCGGTCGAGCCGGGGAACCGCCTCGGCAGAGTCCTCCCCGCTCCACGGCGGGGAGGACGGCGGCTTCTGGGCCGTGGCCGCGGTGACCGTGCTCCCGCCGAGCGTGATCCGCACCCGGACCGCCCCGTACCGCGTGCCGATCACCGCTCCGGTGACGGAAACGGGGGCGGGCCCGCCGGAGCCGCCCGACGCGGCCCTGGGCGCGGTGGGGGCGGGGCCCGCCCTCGCCGGCGCGGCGGAGGCGGCGGTGCGGGGCGGGGCGGGGCGGGGCGGGGCGGGGCGGGACACGGTACCGGTGCGCTGCGCACCTCGGAGGCTGCCGGCGCACCCGGGTCCGCGCCCGGGGCGAGAGACGGATCCGTCGTCGTTCCAGCGCGGGCAGGAGTACGACGGTGACCACTGCGCCCGCCCCCGCCGACGCGGCGCGGCGGATCGGATGCGCCGCGCTCGCACCGGCCCGCCGTGACGGGGGCTCCGCGCCACACTCCCGGCGGGGCGACTCGGAGGGTGGAGGCCTCGTGCTGGATCCGCCGGTCCGATCCTCCCGTCTCCCGCACGGTCGAGCTGCCCGCGGCACCGGACGGCGCCGGCCGACCCCGAGGCGGTGTCGGCGACGGCGAGGGGGCCGGCCGCGCGGGTCTCCCGACTGACGGGGGGCCAGACGGACCGAGGGGACCGCTGCGACCGCCGACGGTAGAGGTGTGCGCCGTGTCACACGACCCCGGAGCCTTGCAAGTTGTGTGCATCACAGACGAAATGTCCCTTTAGCGTCCATCCTCAAAGCGGATACCGACTCCCGAAGTGGAGCCCCTCGGCAACCTCTTGGGCACGAACTACAAAGTGACCCATGCCATACCACTCGTGACGTTCCCCATCCTCCTCAGCAAAGGTGCCCCACCATGGCCGCATACCTCTGTCCTCCTGCCGTGATACACGGCGAGCACGCCGTGACGACCAACCAGATCGTCGCGGAGGTGCGTGACCGGCATCCGCACGCGAACTGGGCGCCGCGCATCGACGGCATCGCGGCCAGCACCGGCATCGAGTCGCGCGGGTGGATGCTGCCGCTGGAGACCGCCGTCGCGCCCGGTCGCGGCGGCGGCCTGCGCACCGTCGGCGCGGGCCGGGCCCAACAGGCTCTGGCCCGCGACGGGTTCACCCCCGAGGAGGTGGACCGCGCGATCGCGGCACTGGAGGCGATGGACACACCGCAGACCGTCCAGGAGCGGACCGGGCCGGCCTGGGAGGCCGTGCAGTCCTACGGGGAGCGTGCCGCGCGCGGGGCGCTGCAGATCGCCGGCCTGGACGCCTCGGACGTCGACTGCCTGATCACCAGTCACTCCACCACGCCGGCGCTGCCCGGTCTGGACGTGGCCCTGGCCAACAGGCTTCCGCTCCGCAACGACGTGCTGCTGCTGCCGGCCACGCAGTGGGCCTGCATAGCGGGCACCCGCTCGCTGGCGCTGGCGATGGATCTCGTGGCCGCCGATCCGGACCGGGTGGTCCTGGTCGTGATCGCGGAGGCGCTGAGCACGACCTACCAGCCCGCGGACGACACCCTCGAATCCCTGATCGTCCGGCTGCTGTTCGCGGACACCGCGGTCGCCGCGGTGGTCACGGGCCGCCAGAGGCGCGAATCGGTGGTGCGGCTGGACTCCGCCTGGCACCACACCCTGCCCGGCACCCGAGACCTCCACCGCCTCGAGACACGGGAGGACGGCACCCACTTCCTGATGGACCGGCGCGGACCGCGCGCGGTCCAGGAGACGGTCACCGCGATGTGGGAGTGGCTCCGCGTCCGCTACCAGGACGACCCCGAATCCTGGCACCCCGACGTCCTGCTGGCTCACCCCGGCGGGACCCGGGTGCTGGAGTACATGGAGCAGACGATGCCCGACGCGTGGCCGTCGGGGCTGCTCGACCACAGCAGGGCCAGCTACGCCAGCGGCAACCGCGGTGGCGCCGCCGTGTTCGACATCATGCGGCGGGCGCACGACGCCGGGCAGAGGCCGGGCGACCGCGCGGTCCTGTACGCGGCGGCACCGGGCCTGACCGCGACCGCCCTGGAAGGCGAGTGGCTCTGACCCCCGGTCCCGGGGCGGCGGCCCGGGGATTCCGGCCCGCCGCGGAGGGCGCGGGGTGCCGCTCCGACTCGCCGTCGGCCAGGACGGCGAAGTGTCCGGATCCCGGGTCGGTGCCGACGCCCCGCTTCCTCTCGGGCAGCGACGCGGGCTCGGCCTGAACGACCAGGCTCGCGGGGCACCGGGTCGGCCACGTCCTCGATCACGGTGACCGCGGACGGGACCGAAGGCGGGCGCTGATCCGCAACTCGCCCCGGAGGTCGCGGCGCCGACCCTCCCGGACCGGTTGCCGTGCCGGTGCACGGCACGGTTTCCGGTCCCGGACCGGAGGCTTCCCCCCGGCCTCGCGCCGGGCCCGGATCGCTCCCGGTCCTACCGGCGCTCCGCAGGCCGGCACCGCCGGTCCGTCGGCCGTCCGTCCGTCGACCGCGGCACGGGTGTCCCGGTCCCGGACGGTGCCGCGGGCGGTACCGTGCCAAGGCGGGTCATCGGGCGACCTCCGCCCAGACCACCTTGCCGGTGTCCGTCCACCGCACCCCCCACCGGGTGGTGAGCCTGTGCACGACGTGCAGGCCGCGTCCGCCGTCGTCGAGGAAGCCGCCCCGCCCCAGACGCGGCCGGCCGTTGCCGGTGTCGCCGACCTCGCACAGCAGGCCCTGCCCGGCTCTGATCAGCCGTACCGTGACGGGACCGGCCGCGAAGCGGACCGCGTTCGTGACCAGCTCGTCGACCAGGAGCAGAACGTTGTCCCGGGTCTCGTCCCTGGTGCCCCACTGCCGCAGCAGAGCGGAGACCTGCGCGCGGGCGCGGGCGGGGGTGTCGTCGCGGGCGGGCAGCCGCCAGGTCGCGGTGTCCCCCTTGCGGTAGCCGATCAGGCGCGCCAGCAGCAGGGTCACGTCGTCGCGCTCGCGCACGGGCGACAGCGTGGAGACGACGCGCCGCGCCGCCGGTTCCAGGGCGTCCCAGGGGTGCACCCCGGCCACGGCAGCCGCCAGCCTGTCGATGCCCTCGTCGATCGGCACGGCCGGATCCTCCACCAGGCCGTCGGTGTAGAGGGCGAGCAGGGAGCCCGGTGGTGCGCCGAACGTGTGCACGTCGAACGGCTCCCGCAGCGCGAACTCGGCGCCCAGGCCGGGATGCGGACGGACCGCGAGCGGGCCCGCCTTCCCGTCCGGGGACACCAGGACCGGAGGGAGGTGGCCGGCACTGGAGAGGGCCACGCGGTGGCTGACCGGGTCGTACAGGACGATGCAGCAGGTCGACCCGAGGGCGCTGTAGCCGGCCGCCAGCCCGGACTCCGAGTCGTCCAGCAGCGTCACCGTCTCGTCCAGGTGCTCCAGCACCTCGTCCGGCGCCAGCCCCGCGGAGAGCAGCGCGCGGGCCTCCATGCTCAGCTGGCCCATCGTCGCCGCGGCTCCCAGGCCGTGCCCGACGACGTCCCCGACCACCAGCGCGGTCCGGCCGTCCGGCAGCGGAAAGCTGTTCACCCAGTCGCCGCCGACACCCGCACTGTCGGGTGTGGCGGGCTGGTAGACACTGGCGATCTTGATCGTGTCGCCGCCGGTGCGGGGCAGCAGCCGGCGCTGCAGCGCCAGCACCTGGGTGTGCTCCCGCTGGTGCTGCCGGGCGAGGTCGACGTGGTGGGCGGTCCGGGCCACCAGCTCCTGCAGGTCGAACAGCTCGCTGTCGCGGAAGGGGGAGCCCGCGCGCCGCCAGACCTCCGCCACGCCCAGCACGACGGGCGGCGTGCTGTCGAGGACCAGCGGTATGCACACCACCCCGGCCGACTGGTCGCCGGGCACCAGCGCGCGGATCACCCGCGGACTGCCGAGCACCCGCTCGACCGCGTCCCGGTCGGGTATGACGATGGCCTGCGGGGCGTCGTCCCGCCGTACCGCCTGCGCCAGCAGGCGGCTGGCGTCGCTGGGGAGGTCGTCGCCCGGAGTGACGTAGCCCTCGGGCCAGGCCCGGTCCGGAACCAGGGCCGCCCGCCGCAGCCGGATGCGCCCCTGCTCCTGCCCGGTGACGCCCTCGCCGGTCCACACGGCGAAGTCCAGGTCGACGGCGGCCACGTCTCCCCAGGCCAGCAGTGACTGCGCCAGCGACTGGGCGGTCTCGCCGATGTCCAGCGAGGTGCCTATCGCGGTCTCGGCGGCATACAGGTGCAGCCGCGTGGCCATGGCGATCAGGGAGACGGTCAGGCCCTCCTGGGGAGCCGCGGCGGGCAGGATGCTCAGCGAGACCACCAGCTCCGACCCGTCGCCGCGCCGCAGGCGCTGGATCCGGGCGACATGCGCCTCACCGGTCTCCAGCACCTGCCGCAGCCGCCGGGTGACCGTCGGTACGTCGCCCGGGGGCAGGAGGTCGACGAAGCGGGTACCGGGTTCGGCGCGCACACCCGCGAACACCGGGGCGTCCAGATTGCAGCGGGTGATGCGCAGTTCGCCGTCCAGGTTGACGGCACCGAGGATCTGGTCCTGGCGGTCGGGTCCGGGGACGCCGGAGCCGCCTTCCCGGTCGTTGCCGCGGGCGTCCCGCGCCTCGGCGGCGCCTGAGGCCGCTGCCTTCCCGTTGCGCGGGATGTAGCGCCCCAGGGCGCTGCTGACCAGGTTGAACGACGAAGGGGACGAGGGAGGGGGTGTGGAGTCCATGCGGCTCCCTCAGCAATCCCCGGCGCAGCGCCGGGACCGTACGCGGACCCGTGCGGCAGAGCCCCGAGATCCCCGACCGCACACCTCATTGAATACCACCGGGGGTCGCTACGCCCACATCAGCGGTTCGCGCGGGGGCGTCGGGGGTGAGGGGCTGCCGCGGCCGGTGGGACGGGCGGCGCGGCCCGCCCGCCCGCGCCGCCCCCGGCCTCTGGTGGGACCGCGCTCACACCGTCGGGGGGGCCGTCGGGGGGGGCCGTCGGGGGGGCCGTCGGCGACGGTGCCCGCGGAGCACGGCGGCCCGGCGCGGGCACGGCGCGGTCGCCTCCGCGGGCGGACAGGTGTCCGCAGTCACTCGGGGCAGCGGACGGGCGGATCAGCCCAGGAAGCTCAGACGCACCTGCCGGTCGGGATTCGAGACGTTGGTGTCCACGAAACTCCGTTAAGGCAACACCAGCCTATCCGGAAGGCAAGGGCCGGGGCCGGCCCTTGCCACGACCCCGCGGCCACTTCTGCAGCAGGGTCACAGGGGCCTGAGGACGAGGAGGTGGCAGTCGAGAATCTGGCGGGCTTCCCTCCGGCGGGAGCGGCGGGGGTGCAGCAGGGCGACTCCGACGATGACGACGTACACGGTGATCCAGATGTGCAGGACGGTGATCAGGACCCAGAGCAAGGGCCCGGTGGTCGGGAGCAGGGCGGTCAGTGCAGTGAGCATGGTTCCTCCTAATGTGCCGCCGGGCCGTGCGCTGCGGCGGTTCCCCCAGGTCACCAGGCCCGGTGCGCCCGGCCCAGGTAAAGGTGGGGGGTCTCTAATTCCCGAAGGCGCGGCCTCCTCCGACGGAAGTAGGTAGGTTCGCGGCATGTCTTCTCCTGATCCGGTCTCCGCTGATCAGCAGCTCGTCGAACACGCGCGGCAGCACGGTTTCGTGGTGTCAGCGAAGCAGCTTGCGTCGTGGCGGCGGGCGGGGCTGTTGCCGGAACACACGAAGCGGGCGCTGGGCCGCGGGCGCGGGAGCACGTCGGTTCCGGACGACGAGGCATTCGGTCTGGTCGTAGCGCTCGCCCGGCTGGCGCGGAGGGGCGCTCGGCCCTCTCATCTGGCGCTGGCGCTGTTCGGCGAAGGGCACCCGGTGCCGGAGGAGACCGTGCGGGACGCCTTCGGCAAGGCGGTCCGGGGCCTGGGCGCCGGGCTCGGTGAGGAAGGTCCGAAAGAGGGGGAGAACGAGGAGGAGTGGGCGGAGCGCGTCGCCGACGAGGTGGTCGCCTCGGGGCAGCGGGTGCGGCTCGTTCCCGCGCGGGTGCGTCGGATCGATGAGGGCATCGCCCGGTACATGCGTGACCGGGGGGTGGTGTGGCCCCCTCCTGAGCTGACCGACCTGGACGCGAACCCGGAACCTCCGAGCCTGTCCGGCGGGGAGGTCACGGCTGCCGCGGTGACCACGGTGCTGCGTGGAGGTGCCGCCGTCACGCCGCAGGGGATCGGTGACGTGCTGCGGGCCGTGCAGCCGGCGGGGTGGGGCAACCCGGGGGCGTCGCTGGCCGAGTACACGGTCGATGACGTCCCTGATGCCGCCCAGGAGGTGTTCCTTCCGGACGGCGGGATGGGCACCGTTCCAGACGGTGACGTCCGCGGCGCCCTGCTGAGTCTGGCGGAGACGGCCACCCTGGAGGACCTGCGGGATGCCTGGGAGGTGAGCGGGGCGACCCGCGAGTGGGCGCTGGACCTGTGCGCACGGGTCGAGGCGGAGCTCGAGGCTGGCGAGCTGGGCGATGCGGCCCTCGCCTGGCTGATGGGCAGGGCCTTCGTGTCGGGGCTGGTGCTGATGGCCCAGGTGGGAGACCGCCACTGGTCCCCCACAGACCGGGCGTCGGACTCCCTGATCCTATTGATGATGCGGCGGTCGTTGCGCGACCTCGACGGCAAAGTACCGGACTGCCAATGGGAGCTGCTCAGATCCCCCGCCGTGCTGCCGGCCCCGCTGATCCCGTTCCTCCAGCCGCGGCACGCCTCCGAGATCCAGTAAGAGAATCATGATCCAGAGCCCTCGTGAGACCGTGGCGGCGGCCATGGCCGAAATGGCGGTGCTGCGTGCTCTCCAAGTGGCCGGTCGGCGCTTGCTCGCGCGGCGGAGCCGGGTGGTACGGGGCCCTCTGCGGACCGTCCCTCCGTGGGAGCTGCATGTCCATCTGCCGGTTGGCGATACCGATCTGGCGCTGCTCCTGCGGGATGCGTGGGTCATCCCGGAGGCCGTCGGCCTGCCCTCGACCATGATCGAGGCACTGGATCAGCACGTGCGAATTCTGCTTGCCGCGGGGCTCGGGTACCGCCGGGACGACTTGTTCAAGACCTTGAGGGCTTCCCCCGACGTCCCGCACCCGATGTGCTGCGATCGGTGCCGCGTCGGCGGGCTCGATCAGGCGGATCCTGGTGCTGCCGTGCATGGGCTGATCCTCGTCGCGGTGCGTCGGATGAGACGGCCAGCCTACGCAACGGTCCTCGAGCGGCCGCGCGCTACGCCCGCCGATCGGTCTCACACGACCTGGCTTCGCAGCATCGCACCGCATTCATGATCCGGACTCCAGACAGGGCCTAGTGTCCTGAGTCGTTAGTTCGCTTGCGGTTGTAGGGTGGGGCGGTGCCTGGTCCGAAGCCGTTGCCTCTGGAGTTGTCCGATCACGAACGCCGGGTGCTGCGGGGCTGGTTGCGCAAGCAGACCGCGTCGCAGGCACTGGTGCTGCGGTCGAAGATTGTGCTGTCGTGCGCGGAGGGCCGGTCGAACGCGCAGGTCGCGAACGGCCTGGGTGTCTCGCGGGAAACGGTGCGTAAGTGGCGGTCCAGATTCGCCGCGGACCGGCTGGAGGGCCTGGTGGACCGGCCGCGTTCGGGGGCGCCGCGGAGGATCACGGACGAGCAGGTTGAAGCCCTGGTCGCCAGGACGCTCGGCCAGGCACCGCCGACGGGTGATTCGCACTGGTCGACGCGTTCGATGGCCGAGGCGGAGGGGCTGTCGCAGTCGGCTGTCTCGCGGATCTGGCGGGCGTTCGGCCTCAAGCCGCACATCGTGGAGACGTGGAAGCTGTCGACCGACCCGCAGTTCGTGACCAAGGTCCGTGACGTGGTGGGCATTTACCTGTCTCCGCCGGAGAACGCGCTGGTCCTCGCGGTGGACGAGAAGTCGCAGATACAGGCCCTGGACCGAACCCAGCC